>NZ_JBVJHZ010000047.1:0-38335 GCF_055586545.1 Glycomyces sp. NPDC050141
CGAATACAACACCGGTATTCGGAGGGCCTTCCGCCTTGCGAGCGAACAAACGGACTCGGATACCGCCGCTCCCTGATTCGCAGGACAGGCCCTAGACCGTCCAGGGCGGGGTGATCTTCTGGTCTTCCTTGCCGGGCATGTAGGCCTGCTGGCCCGCCGGGCCCGTGACGACGGCGGTGAAGCCGTCGGGGCCCGCGGTGAACTGGCGGTCGACATCGGCGGGGACGACCAGGGTGTCGCCCGCCGCGAGGTCGGCCGAGGCATCGCCGACCGTCGCGGTGACGGTGCCGGCCAGGACGGTCCAGACCTGCTCGGCGTCGATGTGGTGGACCGGGCCGGGTGCCCCAGCGGCGGCCTCGACCTTCCAGACCGGCGCGGTCGCGGCGCCGAGCGCGGGGGAGGCGAGGGTGGTCATGACCCCGGCGGGGGTCTCGGAACGGCGGGATTCGGTACTGCGGACGATACGCAAGAGGAGTCTCCTAAGATGGACAACATGGTTACCCATATAGTAAACCAGGTTGTCGATCATGGGTGAGGCGACCCCCGGATACGAACTCCCGCTGCAGCTCTTCGCCGCATTCAGGGCCGTCATCGACGCCGCCCACGCCGACCTCGCCCGCGCCGGACACCCCGACGTCAAACCCATGCACGGCTTCGTGTTCCAGGCCATCGGCACACAGGGGACCACCGCCGTCGAACTCGGCGCCCGCCTGGGCGTCAGCAAACAGGCCGCAGGCAAGACCATCGCGGGCCTCGAGAAGCAGGGCTACGTCGAACGCGCCGCCGACCCCGACGACGCCCGGCGCAAACTCGTGCGCCTCACCGCCAAAGGCATCGACATGCTCCACGTCTCCGCACGCAGCTTCGACGCCATCCAGGCCCGCTGGGCCCAGACCATCGGCCCCGAACGCCTCGCCGGGCTTCAGGCCGACCTGCGGGCCCTCGCCCCCGGCGAACTCTTCCGCCTCGATGTCCCCGGCTGGTTCGGCTCCGACCGGTAACGCGACCGCGTTGCCGCCCAGCCGCACCCCGCCCCGGCGCGGCTCGGCACCGATCAGGGACGGGCGGCCCATCGACCCGCCCATCGCAACCTCGACCGCCGTACCGAAGTGCGCCGCGAGGCACGCGACCGAATTCGCGTTCGCCACATCCTCGTCCACCCCGATCGACGGCGCGAACATCCGCGCCGCGAACCGGTCCCGCTCCGGCGCGAACACGAAGCAGCCCAGGAACCCCGCCGCATCGCAGGCGACGCGCAGCCGGTCGAAGTCCGGCGACACGCCCGCCAGCGCCGAGACATTGTCGACCTGCACGAGCAGCCGCTCGCGGCCGCCAGGACTCGCCACCCGGGTCGCACGGCCCGCACCCAGCGCGGCCAGGACCGGTCCGGCCTCAACCGGATCGGGGACGCGCAACGCGACCGGCCCGGCGTCGAACGCCGCCCGCCAACCGTCTCCGTGCGGTGCGGTCTCGCCGTCGAAGGCGCGGCCGCCCGCCGTCAGCCGGTAGGGTCCCGGGCCGGTGCGGGCACCCGCCCAGGCGAGCGCGGCGATCGTGCCGTGTCCGCACGCGGGCAGTTCCCCAGCGGCCGTGAAGAACCGCAGCCCGAGCGCGCCGGGGGCGGCGCTGACGAAGACGGCGTGCGAGGCGCCGAGCCGCCCGGGCAGGGACCGGCGCTCGACCTCGGTGAAGGGTCCGTCCTCGAGCACGGCGGTCGGGCTACCGCCCGTACCCTCGCGGGTGCAGGCGAGGACGACCGCGGCATCGGGCATCAGCGGCGACCCGAACCGGGAACGCGGACCGGACGCGGATGCGGGGCCGGTCGCGTGAGGCGGGTGCCGCAGGCGTTTCGCGGCCGGGTCAGCGGGTCGCGCCGACCGCGGGCAGTTCGCGGTCGGCCTGCGGCGCTGGCGATCGGGTTCATGCTCGCGGATGGTCGCCGTGGGCGTTGATGAAGCGGGTCGCGGCGACGACGAGGGGCTCGTGGTCGGCTGCGGCGTGACGGGTGCGCAGGCGGTCGCACAGCTCGGCGAGCGCGGTCGCGAGGTCGCCCAGGATCGGGCCCTGCTTGCCGGTCGCGGTGAGCGCCATGAGCATCGCGAGCCAAGCGGGGCCGTGGTCGCGGAAGTTCTGGTGCAGGTTCCGCTCGCCGAGCCGGTCGGCGGCCGTGAGCAGGTAGTGCACCTCGGTCGCGATGCGCCAGGCGAGGTTCGGGTGCGTCGGGGCGAGGACGTCGACGGCCGGTTCGGCGGTGTGGAGTGCGACAGCGGCGAGCCCGGGGTCGCAGCGGGCGCTGATCGTCGCCGGGGCGTCGTGCCCGGCCGGATCGGGGCACAGACGCTCGATCAGGCGCGGGTCGAAGAACGCGCCCATGCGCATCGCCGCCTCCAGTGCCGCCCGGAACGTCAACGGCACGGGCGCGGTCGGCGCCTGGACGCCCGGGAAGTGCCGCTCCAGGAGATCGGCGGCGCCTTTGGCGTGGCCGGTGCGGCCCGCCGCGGCGTGGAGCGCGGCCGCGAGCCGCAGGCTGTCGCGCAGGAGCACGGCCGTGCCGTCCAAGCCGATGCCGTCCGCGCCGAACCCGCCCGGATCGGCCTGCCGCGCCGCGATGAGCATCCGGGCCGCCTGGTCGGCCGCGCCGACGGCCAGGTCCGGGTCGGCCGCGCGGGCGAACACGCGGGCGGCCCGTGCGATCGCGTCCGCCAAAGTCGTGAACCCCGGACTGCCCGGATCGGACGGGTCGACGTCGTCGAGCAGGCCCAGTGCCGCGTCCGCTTCCGTCGCGGCCGTCATCAGCCGCCCTGCCGAGGCCGCGGCCTCGGCCAGATCGAGGCGCGCGGCCGCCCGCTCCACCGGGCCCGCGTCGAGCCCGGCCGTGATCGCCGCCCGTTCGCGTTGCGCCGCATACGCTTCGGAGGCTTCGCCGACCGCCGCATGGGACGCGGCGAGGTCCGCGAGCAGCTCCGCGAAGTCGCTGCGGGTGCCCCGGTCCTCCGGGTGCACCGCCAGGCAGCCGCGGAACTCGCCCTCGGCATGCGCGTACACGGCAAGGGCGCCTTGATGGTTGCCCGCGGCGGCCAGTTTCAGCGCATCGCGGTGCGTCCGCCGGGCATGGCGCCGATTGGGCATACGGACTCCTCAACGAGGGATCGAGGCGATCGTGCGCGCCGCCGGGACGGACGACGCGTCGGCTTCGGGCCCTTCATCGTAGACGCACCGCATCAAGGCGGCGATCAGCCGATCAGCCGATGACGACCTGCTCGGGCCCCGGGTGCCCCAGGAACCGGTCGTGCGAGATCTCCCACCCGTACGCTCCGGCATTGGCGAACACCAGCCGGTCCCCGACGGCGATAGCAGGCACGGTCTGGCCGCTGTTGAGCACATCCCTAGGGGTGCACAGCTCACCGCACACCCGCACCGACACGCCCGACCACACCGGGCCCGTCCGCGGCCCCGGCACCACCGCGAACGGATGCGAATACCCCCACGCCGCAGGCAGCCGGAAATGGTGCGTCCCGCCCCGCACCACCGCGAACGCCTGGCCCCGCACGGTCTTCAGGTCGACGACCTCGGCCACGTACCAGCCCGCCGCCGCCGCGGCGAACCGGCCCGGCTCGAACACCAGCTCAGCGCCGCCGGTATCGAGGCCCCGCAGGCCCTCGGCGAGCGCGGACACGTCGATCCGCGCCCCCCGCGGATCGGCCCCGAGGCCGCCGCCCACGTTCACATACGCGAGGTCGAACCGGCCCCGCGCCGCCTGCCGCGACCACGCCACGGCGTCGCGCACATGGTCCGCGTACGCCTCGGCCTCAAGGCAGTTCGACACCGCGTGCAGATGGAACCCGACCACGTCCAATCCCAGCCCCAGCGCCCGGTCGACCGCCGCGGCGACCTCCGGCTCGTCGATCCCGAACGGCGTCGCCACCCCCGTCATCTGATGCGTCCCCGGCAGCGCCCGCCCCCGGTTGACCCGCAACGCCACCGGGCCCTTGAAACCGGCCGCCGCGAGCCCGTCGAGCTCCCGCACGCTCTCGGCGTGCATCCACAGCGGCACTCCGCATGCGGCCGCCGCCGCCAGATCCGCCGCAGTCTTCGCCGGACCCGAGAACGCCAACCGCGACGCGCCCGCCGCTATCGCGGCCGCGAGTTCACCGCCGGACGCGCACTCGACCCCGTCCGCGGCCCCGACCGCCGCAGCCAGGACCGCCGGGTTCGCGCACGCCTTCATCGCGTACAGCACCGTGTGCCCCAACGTCTCCCGCAGCACCTCCAGGTACGCCCTCACCCCGGCCGGGTCGTAGATCCACGCGCTGGCAGGCGACGCCAGCGCCCGCACGTGCCGGTCCAGAGCGGGGTGTTCGTGCACGCGGGCCAGGGGGTTGTCCACTAGGGTCTCGATCTCCTCACCGGGGTGCAGGCGCATGGTCAGCAGGGCCTTCGTGGGCTGCCGGGGCGCGAGGTACGCGGCCTTCTCGGCCTGCGAGAGGCGCCCGGCGAGCTCGTCGGCGAGGTCGGCCCAGAACGCCGCCCCGTCCAGGCCGAGGTCCCGTTCGAGGACCGCGACGAGCGCCGCGAAATGGTTCTGGAACAGCGTGTACGCGACTTTCGCGCGCACCTGGTCCATGCTCGCGGCGTTCACCGGACTGCCTTGGGGCAGTTCGAGGTCCCACGGCAGGGTCGGCAGGTGGATGCGGGCGCCGCCGAGGTCGCGCGAGACCGGGAAGACCGGGTCGGGCCCGCGCATCGCGACGATGCTGTTCTGCAGGTGCGCCTCCAGGCCGATCCCGGCCTCGGCCTTCGTCAGCACCGGATGCGCGAACAGCCGCGCGTACTTGCGAATCCACGCGTCCGGGTCCCCGGACCAGCGCGCGTACTCGGCCGCGAGGCTCAACCCGGTCACCGGGGAGGTCGCCGCCAGCGCCGTCGCCGGGACGTAGACCAGATCGGACGGTTCGGTTCCGGCGAGCGGGGACCGGCCCAGCGCGGTCAGCTCCCTTGACCCCGGCAGCCACGCCCCGGCGGTGTCGGCGAGGATGCGGTGCTCCGGTTCGAGCCCGCCCGGCCCGATCCGGTCGACCGCGCGCAGCAGCGCCGACAGGCGCGGGCCCAGGAGCGCGGTCGCGGGGGAGATGTCGCGCCGCGTCGACGTGATGTGGATGCCCAGCGCGAGCTTGAGGAACCCGGGGGCGTCGTGCCCGGCGAGGGTGCGGATCGCGGCGGTCGGCCACGCCGGGACGGTCTCGTCCATCACCCGCAGCCGCCCGGAGTCGAACAGGTCCCGGTAGCCGGGCAGGACGCGGTGCTCCAGCTGCCACGGGTGCACCGGGACGACCGGGTCGGGCAGGTCCAGGCCGCGCAGCATCGGGTGGTCCCGGAAGTCGTCGCCGGAGCGTTCCAGGACCCCGGCGCGGTCGGCGACCAGCCGGATGCGGATCGGCCGGGTTGCCTCCAGGTCGTACCGCTCCCGGTCGCCGCGGTCCCAGCCCAGGCGCGTGCGGGCGAGCGGATGCAGCTGGTGCCCTTCGGTAGCGAGCGTCTCCAGCAGCCTGGCGGTGGTGTGCACGTCCCGCCCGCAGGACGCGACCAGCTCGGCGAGCGTTCCGGCCCCGGCCCGGGCCGCCAGCGCCGCGACATGCCGGTTGCGGCGCCCGGCCCGCGCCAGCGCGTGACCCAGTCCTTCACGCGCCGAATACAGTTCGGCCGCCAGGTGCTCCGGCACGGGCCCGCCGAGGACCGCTTCGAGGACCTTCACCGGGTCCTCGTCGGGCCCGTCCACCTCGAGTTGGTTGAACGCCCGCTGCCGCGCCCCCTCAGGGATCGGCTGGTCGCGGAAGCCGCCCAGGTTCTCTCTCCATGCGGCGGCCTTGATCTGCGAGGCGAGGTTCACGCCGCCGCCAAAGGGTTCTCGACGCGCACCCAGAGGTCCTCAGTGGGCCGCTCGGCCAGCCGCATGGCCGTGGTCGCCTTGATCGGCCACGGCTCCCGCAGGACGGTGTGCGCGATCCACGGCTCCAGGCACAGGTTGCGGACCGCGGCTTTGACCTCGGCCCACCACCGGCCCGGATCGGTGCCCGACCACGCCGCGAACGCGTCCACGATCGCGGTCAGCGTCGTCGGGAACAGCGCGGCCATGAGCTTCACCAGGCGCGCTTCAGGATCGGACTCCGGCAGGTCCCCGACGACCTCCGACCAGCCGCCCGGCGGGACCCGGACACCGCCGAAATCGCGGTACACCAGGGCCGTCGGCCGGTCGCCGTTGAACGACGCCAGAGTGTTCTGCCCGTGCGCCTCCAACGCGACACCGGTCTGATCGAACAGCCGCAGCGGCGCCACCGCGACCGCCGCGAACGCCTTCCACCACGCTTCCGGGTCGTCACCGGTGAACGCCACACCGATCGGCCGCCCGTCGGACGGGCAGGCCTCGGCGAGCGCCGCCAAGGGGACCGCGCGCGGATGCCCGAGCCGGTGCGGCGCGGGCCGCACGATCGCGGCCAACCGCGAATCCGGCTCGCCCTCGTCCGTGACCGCGCAGACCGCCGCCTCGGGCACCAGCGTGATGCCGCAATCGGCGGCCGCAGGGGCCAGATGCCGGGCCAGCGCCGGACCGTTCTGCATCGAGGCGGCCGAGACGTGCCGGACAGCGGACGTCAACTGCAGGTCCACGGCGGTCTTGATGTGCCGGTCGCCCGTCGAGACCGTGCGCAGGCTCATCAGCGGCGCCGCGCCGCGATGCGCCGCGACCGGGTCGCCGAGCCCGTACCGGCGGGCCTGCCACGGGTGGACCGGCACGGCAGGTCCTTCCCGGTCGGGCTCGCCGGTGGCCCGGACCGTGCCGAACCCGTACTCGCCGAGCGTGAACCGGGCCCCGTGCTCGGGCGCATACGCCCGGATCTCGTCATCGGTCAACTCGCCCCTGGAGCGCGCGAGCGGATGCACCGGATGCCCCAGCAGCACCGCCTGCTCGAACCACACGCTCGGGTCCGTATGGAACGCGCTGGCGGCCTTCCACAGGTCCGTCGGGTGCGGCCGGGCCGCATCCAGTGCCAGGGCCGTGCCGCGGACCGCGCTGGCGATCTCGGCGGTGAAGCGGTCCTTGTGGACCGAGTCCCCGGCGATCGAGGCGGCGAGTTCGACCGCGTTCGTGCCTTCGGCGCGGCCGGGCAGCGGTTCTCGTGCGGCGGCGGCCCGGAGTCGGTCGGCGACGATGGCGTCAGCGCGGTCGGTGGCGTTCACAGCCTGCACTGTACTGGCGCGAACCGCCGCTGTGGAGGGTGCGATTGCTCACGGAGCGTGCGGTTACGGTGCGGCGGAAGGGCTCTCAGGTGCGCACGACGGGGGTGCGGTCCCCGGTGCGCTGGGGCGGGACGGCGGCCAGGCGCATCCGCAGCGACTGGAGCACCGGCAGGTCGTAGACCATGCCGCCCGCGGCCAGCCACAGGCCGATGTCGGTGGCGGCCTGGCCGACGGCGACGTCGTGGACGGCGGCGGTCTCGCCCGCGCGGGCGGTCTCAGGCAGGGTCGGCCACAGCACCCAGCCCTGGACGTTCGCGTCCGGCAGGGCCTCGTCGAGGGCCTTGACCGCTTCGGGGAGGTTCACCGAGTCCACATCGGCGCTGTCGCGCCCGACCGGGGCGCACAGCAGCGCGATCCGGTCGCCGCAGACGATCGCGTGCGGCACCCGCGTCTCCATGTCCACCGGCAGGGCGACGAACAACCTGGCGGCGGGCAGGTTCGTGAGGACCTCCCGCAGGAGCTTCCCTGTGGACCGGTCCGCTTTGGGGCGGGTGCCGACGGGCCCGAACGCGTTGAACTGGCGCAGGGCCCCGCCGACGGAGCGGCGCAGCGCGAGCGTGTACCGCAGGCGCTTCACCGTCCATGCGAGCCCGGCGCCGGTGAGGACGTACAGGCCCAGGGCCCAGCCCCACGGCGTCGAGAGCCCGGCGAGCCAGATGACCGCTGCGGCGAACAGGAACGCGATGACGAGGCGCCCGGTGGGCGGCGGCGGCGCGGTGTCGGGGCGGCGTCTGAGGGCCCGGCTGGTCTGGACGAGCACGATGATCGCGATCGCGATGGTCACGGGGATGGCGAGGGCGAGGAACAGCCAGCCGTCGGCGGCGAACGCCTGCCCGAGGTAGCCCAGGCCGCAGAAGATCCAGACGGCGGCGACGGCGGCGCTGTATCCGGCCGCGGCCCAGCTGGAGGGCCGGTGCACGGGTCTGGTGAGGCGCAGCCGGGCGTGCCAGGGGACGGCGACGAGGGCGCCTTCGGTGGGGAACCCGGCCGCGGCGGGTTGCGGTGCGGGTGCGACGTTCCAGCCGCGGACTTTGCGGTGGGCGGGCTTGGCGGCGGCCTTGCCGTAGCGGCGGGCGGCGCGGCGCCCGAAGCGCAGCAGGTCGTACTCGCGGCGCAGCCCTGGGTGGGAGAGGGTCTCCCAGGCGCCTTGGACGAGGTGGAACTCGTCCTCGTCGCCGCCGCGGTCGGGGTGGGTCTCGCGCAGCCTGCGGCGGTAGGCCGCTTGGATATCGGCCTTCGGCGCCTGCGGGCTCACCCCGAGGACGCGGTAGTGGTCTGGTTCGTTCACCACGCGGCTCCCGGTCGGTCGTGCGGGGACGGGCCGGTGCCCGTGAGGGGGGTCGGGCGTCGGTCTCGACGGTAATGGAGCCAATCTACCGCCGCATTGCCGCTCCGGGTGTCGCCAGGGCCGACATTTTCATACGGATGCGTCGCATTCGGTGCCGGCAGTGCCGAGGGCGACGCCACAGTGGAGCGCGCGAGTCCCGTTCCCGGCGGCCCGCCGCACGTCGCTGCCGCGCGAATGCCCTTCGCCGTCAACCGAACGGACGCGCAAGGTCCGCCAGCCGGGCCCGGGGTCCTATTCGGGGCGTATCGCCTCCCGGTGCCGCCGGTGGCGACATCGGACAGTGCCTGCTCCCTCTTTCGGGGTGGCGCTAGCCCTGCCAGAAGCGGGCGAGCGCGGACGCGGCCGGGTCGTCGACGTCGGCGATGGCGTACTCGGAGGCGTCGACGGTGCTGCCGGAGTTCACCCACGGCTCGGCCTCGGCCGAGCCGAGCACGTCCATGTCGACCCACGGGTAGCCGTCGACCGGCTCGGGCAGGTCCAGGTCCAGTTCGGGCGGGAAGCTCGGCGGGTTGTCGGCCTCGTCGACGAGCATGTCCTCGTACGTCGCGGCGTACGCGGTCTCATCGCCCGGGGCCGCGTCCTCGCCCTCGTCTTCGTATTCGGCGTCGACGGTGAAGTCCTCGTCGAGCGTCTCGTCGCTCTCGAAGTCCTCGCCGTCGAACGCGAACCCTTCGAGGTCCCCGTCGCCGTCCTCGGGAACCGCGTCGTCGTCGAACTCGTCCAATGCGGGGGCGTCCGCGTCGTCGCCGAAGTCCCCGGCGCCGTCGAAGTCCGCGTTGCCTTCGGGCTCGAAGGCGTCGAACTCATCCATCACGCATCCTCCTCGCCTAGGACGAGGGTGCGGGCCTTGGCCAGCACCTCGTCGAGCTGTTTGACCTTGGCGGCCATGGAGTCGCGGCGCTGCTTGAGCGCCCCCTGCTTCTTCGCCCGGGCGGCCTGGTCGGCCTTCTGCGCGTTCTCGGCGGCCGAGATCCGCGCGTCGAACTCGCCGGCGCGCCGCTCCAGGGCGTCGTCCAGCGTGGAGTTGAAGACGAACTCGACCTCGGTGAACCGGAAGCTGATCTCCTCGTTGAGGTTCGCCCGCGCTTCGGCGATGACCCGCTGGATCCACTGCTTCGCAGCCTGGCGGTCGCCCTGGATCTTGCGCCGGTACAGCAGGAACGCCGCCGCCGCGAGGCCGATGCCCACACCCGAGGCCGACAGTGCGATCGCGGCGGCGCTGCCGGCGACCGCGGTCAGGCCGATCGCGCCCGCGCCCATGGTGACGACCCGTCCCGCCATCATCGCCACGCCCGCCGAGGAGGCCACCAGGAGCGCGCCGTCGTTGGCGGCGTCGCGGCGGGTGCGCCCCGAAGCGGCCGTGCGCAGGCCCGCGGAGATCGCGTTCGTGGTCTGCTGCAGCTCGTCCTCGTTGAACACCTGCCGCAGCACGCGTTCGGCCAGGAGCACGAACCGCTGGTGCAGCTCGCCCGACAACCGGGCCGCGATGCCCTGCAAGGCGATGTCGACCCGGTTCGGCAGCGATTCGAGCGCCGCCTTGTTGGCCTTCTCGACCTCGTCCAGCAGGGCCTCCTCGAGCTCCTGCAGGTGCGTGCGCAGGCGGCCCTGGACCTCGATCTTGGCCCGCTGCGTCTCCACGCGCAGGGCCAGGTTCGCCTTCTTCGTCTCGGTGCGCCGCGCGGCCAGGGCCTGCTTCTTCTCCTCCTTGAGCCGGTTGGCCGCCTCAGGGTCGGGGTCGTAGGCCTTCATGTCCTCCTGGGCGGAGACGGCGAGCCGCTGGAACTCGGTGCGCACCGCGCGGACCACGTTCGCCGCGACGAGCGCCTTCCCGGCGGTGGCGACCTTGACCAGGGCCCGCTGCATCTTCCCGATCCCGGACTCCTTCGCGAGGGCCTGGCGGGTCGGCCCCTGCGAGTTCAGCGCGTGCTCGGCGAGCATCGCCGACACCGGGTAGTGCGGGGCGTTGCGGAACCGGGGCGCGTGCGCCTCGATCAGCGACCGGTTCTCCTCCATGACCGTGCGCCACCCCGGGTAGGTGTCGGTCTTCGTCAAAGCGAACACCACGAAGTTGACGCGCTTGGAGGCCTCGGTCAGGAAGTCCAGCTCGGTCTTGGCCATCGGACTGGACGCGTCGGTGACCATGATCAGGCACGTGGCGCGCGCGACCGCTTCGAGCGCGATCTGCGCGTGGTCGGGGTCGAGGCCGCCCGTGCCGGGCGTGTCGACCACGGACATGTGCTTGAGCAGCGCCGACGGGTGCCCCACGAGCATCCGCCGGGGCGGGACCATGCCCGGGGGCATCGTCCCGAGCCTGGTCGCCCAGTTGCGCAGGTCGCCCACGCCCAGGAGCATCGGGTCGGCCGCGCCGGGCTGCCAGGCCCGCACCGACGCCTGCTCGGCGTACGCGAACTCCAGGTACGCCGTGGTCGCCACCTGGGCGTCCACAGGCGACAGACCGGGCATGCCGAGGAGGGCGTTCACCAGCGACGACTTGCCGCGCTTGGTCTCACCGACCACCACGGCGACGGGCTTGTCGGGCTGCCAGCGCGAGACCTCGTCGACCTCGGCGGCCGCTTTGGCGTCCACCGTCCGCAGGCTGGCGTTCCCGGCCTTGGCGGCGCGGGCGCACAGCTTGTGGATCTGCTGGGCCGGGTTCGGCTTCGCGGGGGCGGCAGCGGCCTTCTTGACCGGGGCCGGCTTCGCCGCGGGGGGCGGGGTCGCGGTGTCGGTCATGCCCGCACCTGGCCCCGGAAGACGGTGACGATCGGGTGGCGCACGATGCGGCCCCGGTCGGTGTAGCCGATCTGCTCGGTGCGGGCGATGATGCCGTCCTCGGCGGGGGACCCGGCGGCGACCGTGCCGCCCGCTTCGTGCACTGCCGGGTCGAACCGCTGCCCGGTGGCGTCGACGCCGTTGACGCCGACGCGCCCGAAGACACCGTCGAGGTGCTGGGCGAGCGCGGGGGAGGTGGCGCGGTCGCGCATCCAGATGCACGCGTCGACCAGGGCGGTGCGGTCGGCCATGGCCTGCGCGGCCTGGGCCGGGGCCTGCAGCTGGTTCACCGGGATCGGGCCAGAAGGGGCGGGGGTGAACGGGACGCCGGAGACCGGCGGGGCACTCTGCGGGGCGGGTGCGATGGACCGTCCGGTGAGGACGGCGACGACGGCGGTGACGAGGACCGACCCGGCCGCGACGGCCAGCGTCATCGGATCGAACCCGCCGGTGAGGAACACCGCGCCCAGGGCGGCGGCGGCGAGGCCCGCGAGGGCTCCCACCAGCGGTCCGCCGATTCGATTCGTCACAATGCTCTCCTTAGGTCGTGCAGTCCCGCCCTGGGGCGGCCGGGGGCTCATCCGAGCCGCTGGGCGAGTAGGTGGAAACCACGATGCACCACGTTCGCCACCCGCGCCTGGGCCGGTGTGGCGCCGCCGTTGGCGAACGCCCGCCAGCGGGCGGCGGCTTCGATGGCGGCGCGGCGCAGCTGCGGGCGGGCCTCGCCGGGCAGGCCGAGGACGACGCCGGCGTCGTCGGTCAGCGCGAGGCGCGCGACTTCGGCTTCCATGGCCTCGGGCAGGGCGACCTGCCCGGTGGTGACCTGCGCGGCCGCTTCCAGCAGCGGCAGGCGGTGGTATTCGGGGCGGGCGACGATCGACTCGACCGCGCCCCGCAGCAGGTCGCGGTCGGCCGCGGGACCGGAGGCCGCGGCCGCGTCCAGGCGCCCCAGGGCCCATCCGGCCTTGATGACGTCGGCGCGGACCCCGAAGATCTGGTGGAGCGTGGTGCGCAGGCGCGGGAACCCGGAGGCGGCGAACAGGAGCCGGACGAGCTCGCCGGTCGCCAGGTGCGGGTTCGCACCCAGGTGCGCGATCGCGAAGTGGATGCCGTACAGGTCCAGACGCTCCAGCAGGCGCTGGCGCTGGTGCTGGTCGACGGGGCCCTCGGTGGACAGGAACAGCCCGGCCGAGGCGAGCATCAGCGCCCGCTTCGCCTCGTCGAGCCCGGCGAGGGTCCGCAGCGCCTCGCAGTCGGCGGCCGTCAAGAGGCCCGCTTCGGCGGTCTCGGCGAGCAGCCCGACCACGGGCACGACGTCGCACACGCTGCGGCGCAGTACCGCGGCCTGGTCCCCGGCGATGGGGCCCGCCACCGGCCACGGGTCCTGGCCCGGCCCCGGGGCGAGCTTGTCGGCCTTGTTGTACAGCCCCAACGCGTTCATCGGCGACGACGACAGCTGCTGCGAGGCCTTCGCGAACGCCTCCAGCGCCTCCACGTCGTCGGCGCGGACCTGCTGGGTGAACACGTAGATGATCGCCTCGGCGGACTCGACCGCCGCACGGGAGTCGTCGTCGACGTCGTCGGCGATCGGCGCGGCGAACAGCATCTCGCGCGCCGCGTCGGAGATGTCGGTGTTGACCGACTGCAGGCCCGGCGTGTCGACCACGGTCAAGTCCCGCAACCGGTCCGAAGACAGCTGCACGTCGATCATCGCGGCCTCGTCGGCCGGGATCGGCAGCTTGGTCGGGATCATCCCGTTGGCGTCCAACGGGACCGCGTGCTTGGAGCCGTCACGGGCGACCACGTCGACCCGGTCGGCCGGGCCGTACCGGAACTGGGTCACCACCCGCGTGCACTCGCCGGCCGCCGTCGGCGCCACACGGCGCCCGATCAACGCGTTGACCAGCGTGGACTTCCCGGCCTTCAAACGCCCGGCGACCGCGACGCGAAGAGGCTGCCCGAGCCTGGAGGCCACCTCCTCGACCACGGGGCGAGACGCGCTGCTGACCTTCCCGGCCAGCTCTTCGCACATGCCCGCCACACTCGTGGTGAGTTGCCCTGCCACCATGCTCCCGCGTCCGCCCTCTCCATCGTTCCCTCGGCACCTGGGCGCCGACGCCGGTCTGCGGCATCGAAGGTTCCGCAATATCATGAGAGGCGTCGGCGTTCCGTCGACAAGGACGACGATACAAACCGCAGCCGCCCGGCCGCCTCCCCCATTCGTGCCACAGCGTTAGGAGCCCCCATTTTGGCCGCCCCGCCGCCCACCCCCGGTCTGGCCCGCCCCCGCGTCGACCCCGTGCCCGCCGACCCCGGCCGCGGCGACCGCGACGACGCGCTCCGCGCCATGGCCGCGGCGCTGGCCGGCCCGGGCCTGGTGGTCGTCACCGGCCCGCCCGGGTGCGGGCGCACGCGCCTGCTGGAGCGGCTCGCGCAGGCGTCCAAACGCCCCGTCCACTCAGGCGGCGGCCTCGCGATGCTCTCGGGCGCACCGGCACTGGCGCTCGAACGCGCCACCCGGGCCCGCATGCCCGCAGACGACCTCCCGCTGCTCGCCGAAGCGGTCTACTCCCGCACCCGCGGGGGCCTGCTCGTGATCGACGACCTGCAGTGGTGCGACGCGGCGACCCTCGCCGTCCTGCCCGTGCTCGCCGAGCGGCTCCCGGTCGCGGCCGCGCTGCGCACCCCCAACCGCCTCGGCGAGGCGGCCCTGGAACGCCTCCTCGCGGGCGCCCACGTCATCCCCGTACCGGACCTGACCGACGCCGAGGCCGCCCGCCTCGTCGCCGAGACCGCCCCCGCGCTGCCCCCGGCCCGCGCCGCCGCGCTCCACGCCCGCTCCGGCGGGAACCCGTTGGCGCTCACCGCGCTCGCCCGGCACGCCGCCCACCTCGACAGGGCCGCCTCCGACAAAGGCGACGACCTCGACCTGGAGACCCCCGGCGACCCCGCCGCGGCCGCAGCCGCCGCGATCGCCGACCTGCCCCGCGCCGGGCGCACCGCCCTCGCCGCGCTCGGGCTCCTGGGCCGCCCGGCCCACCCCAGCCTCCTCGGCGACGGCGCCACCGTCCTCCAGGAGGCCGGGCTCGCCGTCCCCGACGGCGCCCACCTGCGCCCCGCGAGCCCGTGGATGGCCGAGGTCGCCGCGGGCATCCTCGACCATGAAGCGCGCCTGGCCATGCACGAGCACCTCGCCGACGCCACCACCGGCGTCGAATCGGCCCGGCACGCCCACGCCGCCGGGCTCGCCGAGCGGGCCCTGGCGACCGCGCTCGACGCCGCCGCCACCGCCGGGCCCCAGGCCCGCGCCGAAGCGCTCCTGCTCGCCGCCGAACTCGATCCGGCCCACGCCGTCCCGGCCGCCCGCGCGGCCCTCGCGGCCGGACGCACCCGCGCCGCGCTGGCCGTCCTCGACCGCGCCCCCGGCGACCCCGAGACCTCCGTCGCCCGCGCCTGGGCGCTCCTCGCCCTCGGCGAGACCGGCCAGGCCCGCGCCGCACTCGACCACGCACCGGAAGGCCCCGAGACCGACCAGCTGCGCCTCCTGTGCGCGCCGCCATCCGAAAAGGACGCCCTCGCGGCGTCCCTGCGGGACGCCTACCCCGACCTCGCCCACGCCGGGCTCGCCGCCGCGCTCGCCGGGGACGACCCCGACGCGCTCGCGTTCGCCGAAGCGCTCGCGCGCGACGCCGGGGACGCGACGACCGCGTTCTGGTGCGCCTGGTCGCGGGTGATCGCCCTCGCCGACGCCGCCCGGCTCGTCGAGGCCGAAGCGGTCGCGCACGAAGCGGCCGACCGCGCCGGCGCCGCGGGCGCCTACTCGTGGCAGACCCGGTTCCTCGCGGCCGCCGCCTGGTGCCTCGTCCTGTCCGGTACGGGCCTGGACAACGTCATCGCCGCCGCGCAGTCCCTCGCCGACCACGCCCTCCCGGCCGTCGCCGACACCCTCATCGACGCCGCGATCGCCCTCGCCGAAGCCGACACGGGCGCGCTCGGCGCCGCCCGCGCCCGCCTCGCCCGCCTCCACGACGCCCCCGCCGCCCTCGAAGGGCTCGTCGCCTGGCTCGAGCACGAGACCGCCTGGCTCGACGGCCAGCCCGGACCCGAAGCGCCCGAAGCGAGGCCGGGCCTGGTCGGCGGGCTCGCGCACATCACCGGCCGGTGGATCGCCTACGACACCGGGACCGAGCCGATCGCCGCCGACGCGGCCCCGTGGCCGGTGCCGGTCGCCTCGACCCTCACCGCGTGGGACAAGGCCGCGCCGGGCCCGTTCGCGCAGGCCGCGACCGCCTGGGACGGCCTGGCCGCCCGCGAGCAGGTCCGCTGCCTCCTCGCGCTGGCCGCGCACGCCGGGGACGCGGCCGCCGCCGTCGCGGCCCTGGAAGCGGCCGAGCGGATCGCCGACGAGCACGGCTTGATCGTCCTGGCCGGGCGGGCCCGGCGGGGCCTGCGCAAGCACGACGTGCGCCGCGACCGCCGCTCGGCGCGCGGCGGCGGCGGTTTGACCGACCGCGAGAGCGAGGTGCTGCGCCACGTCGCCTCGGGGCACCCGTCGCGGCGGATCGCCGAGATCCTCGGCATCACCGCCGAGACCGTGGAGACCCACATCCGTTCGGGCATGCGCAAACTCGGCGCGAAGACCCGCACCGAGGCCGCGGTGCTGCTCACGGCCGCTGAGAGCGGTGAGGCGTGATGGCCGAGCAGGTGCCGCTGCACGTGGTCGGCGCGTCCGGCGACGCGGACGCGATCGTGCGCCGCTGCGCGGCCGCCGGCTGGGCGGCGCACCGCGGGTTCGCGCTCCTGGAGCCGGCCTGGGACCTCGCCGAGCGGCACCTGGTGTGCCACGGGCAGGTCGCCGACGACCACACCGCCTCGCAGGCGGTCCTGGCCGCCGCGCGCGGCGCCGGGATCGTCGCGGTCGCCACCGGCGCGCTCGCGCTCAGCCTCGCCGCGGACCTGCGCCGCGTCGGGCCCCTCGGCCTGACCCCGGGCAAAGCCGAAGCGGCCGACGGCCTCGACCTCGACGCCGAGCAGCGGGCCCTCCTGGGGCGCCTGGCGGCCGGTTCGACGATCGCGGCGGCCGCCGAGTCCGAGTTCGTGTCCCTGCGCACCGCCAACCGCCGCATCGCCGCGGCACGCCAGTCCCTGGGCGTCAAGACCACCCGCGAAGCGGTCATGATCTACATCAAGCACGCCCGCGACTGACCCTGCCGGGCCCGGAGCCCCGTTCGGCCCCGGCGGGGAGGGGCTGCTCGGCGGGGCCTAGTCGGCCCGCGGGCGCGCCGCGCCCCGGCAGGCCGCGGGCGGCTATAGGGCATGCCCCTTCCCACCCGCATCCACCTCCGACCACCGGTGTAAATACGACGACTCTCCCACAGGGGTCCGACATCGCCCGCAACGCGAATCGTCTTCGCACCCCCGCGTCCGCGGGGGACCGGCGGGAGCCGTCGCAGACACAGCCGGGCCCGGTGCGTTGCCGCACCGGGCCCGTGGCTTCCCTTGCGGGCTACTTCAACTCAGCGAGGCGCGCCTCGGCCTCTTCGAGCTGGCGGCGCAGCCGCGACGCCTCCTCGGCGGCCTCGGAGCGGATCTTCTCGACCACCTCGTCCACGACCTCGGCGACCTCGTCGGACCCCGACGCCTGGCACATCGCCAGCGCGTTCGAGTGCGCGACCTTGGCGCCCTTGACGACCGCGCGGGCGCCGCGCGAGGCCGCGACCGACCACTCGCCGTCCTCATAGGTCAACGTGATCGAAAGCTCAGGGTGCTTCGCCACCGCGGCCCGGGGCCGGGCGATCTTCTTCTTCGGCACGGCCACCGGCTCGGCGGCGGCTGCGGGCTGGGACGCCTCAGGTGCGGTCACGGGTTTCCTCTCACTCACAACAGGTTTCGGTTTCGGCGCGGGTTCGTCCGGGAGCAGGCCCGGGCCCGCAGGCGCGACCGGCGCGGCTGGCGCGGCCGCCTCTCCCGCGCGCTGGCGCGGGGCGCGGCGCGCGCCCTCGCCGGGCGCGGGCAGGCGCAGTTCGGCCGCGGAGAACGAGAGCTCGTCGGATCCGAATGCGACGTGGACGAAGTCGTCCACCCCGCCCGGGTCGAGGGCGACGACCTTCCCGGTGCGCCCGGCGACCTGCCCTGCGGCGTCGGTGAACACCACCTTCGGCTTCTTTCCCTGCGCCAGCACCGCTTCGAGATGAGCGATGTCGGCACTCGACAGTGACATCGGGGGCTCCTTCACAAGGTTGCGGCAGACGACGTCTCGGCGGACGGCGCCCGCGGGGCCGGCTGCGGGCCGACCGGTTGCTGCATCCTCCAATACCTATCGCGCGGGTACGACACCACCCCGCATCGAAGTCGCCTGCGCCCGCCGAACCGCGTGCGGTCCCGGTGTGTCCGATACGGGCCGCACCCGCACGAGCGCCCGCCCCGCGCCCGCCCTGCACCCCGCCGCACTTCCTCCCGCGACCACCCGGCCCCGCCGTCGCCTGCCGGGCCGCCCCATAGCCGCTACGCCTGGGCTCTGCTGAATATTGGCTGCGGTTCAGTCCCGGGCCATGTCGGGTTCCCCCACCCGCCCACCTGGGCACTTACGCTCCGACCATGAGAGTCGCACTGGTCACCGAGTCATTCCCGCCTCAGGTCAACGGCGTCGCCCGCTCCGTCTTCCGCGCCGCGGCCCACCTCGCCACGCGCGGGATCGAACCGGTCGTCATCGCCCCGGCCCCCGGGCCCGGGCCGCGCCCGGTCTTCGACTGGCCGGTCGTCCACGTCCCCTCCATCCAGCTGCCCGCCTACAAGCACTTCCGCGCCGGGCTCGCCACCCGCGCCCTCGACGACGCCCTCGACACCCACCGCCCCGACGTCGTCCACCTCGCCAGCCCCTTCGGGTACACCGCCCGCGCCGCCGCCTGGGCCGAACGCCGCGGCGTGCCCACCGTCGCCGTCTGGCAGACCGACCTGCCCGCCTACACCCGCGCCTACCACCTCACCGCCTTCGAACAGCTCGTGTGGCACCGCCTGCGCTCCATCCACTCCCGCGCCCGCGTCAACCTCGCCCTCTCCGAGTGCACCGCCAAAGCCCTCGCCGCCCAAGGCATCGGCGGCCTCGCCGTCCTCCCGCACGGCGTCGACACCGACCGCTTCCACCCCCGCTACCGCGACCCCGGCCTCCACCGCGCCCTCACCCCCGACGGCGAACTCCTCGTCGGCTACGTCGGCCGCCTCGCCCGCGAGAAGCAGCTCCACTGGCTCACCGACCTCGCCGCCACCCCCGGCGTCCGCCTCGTCATCGCCGGAGACGGCCCCCGCCGCCGCGCCCTCGAACGGCTCCTGCCGCAAGCGACCTTCCTCGGCGCCCTCCACGGCACCGACCTCTCCCGCCTCTACGCCTCCCTCGATCTGTTCGTCCACACCGGACCGTTCGAGACGTTCGGGCAGACCATCCAGGAAGCCCACGCCTCCGGCGTCCCCGTCGTCGCCGTCGACGCCGGGGGAGCGGCCGAACTCGTCGACCCCGGCGTCGACGGCACCCACTTCCCGCCCGGCGACCCCGCCGCGCTGGCCGCCACCGTCCGGTCCCTCGCCGCGCGCCGGGACCTGCTGCGCCAGTGGGGCGAACGCGGCCGCCTCAAAGTCAGGACCCGCACCTGGGAAGCCGAAGGCGACGCGCTCATCGGCCACTACGAGCGGGCACTGGCACTGGGACCGGCGCGCGCCGCGCGCCTCGCCGTCCCCACGGTTTGAGGTACGACAGGACCACCGCACCCAGGTACACCGACGAGGACACGATCGGCGCGGCCAGGATCTGGTCGTCCAGCACCTGCAGCCGCCCCGGATCGAGCGCCGCCGCCGTCGCCGCGAGCCCCGGCCGCAGCGAGAACACCGTGAGCGCGAACGTGACCGCGGTCGCGCACAGCTTCACGAGCACCCACGTGTACGCCACCGTCCACTTCGTGCCCAGCATCAAGACCACCCCTGAGACGAGTGCCGCCGCCCCCAGCGGGACCGCGAGCGCTCCCGCCAGGGCCGACATCGCCGTCCCCGCCGCGTACTGCTCGGCCGCGACCGCAGTCCCGGTCGCCCGCACCCCCAGCACCAGCAGGCACAGGCTCAACCCGAGCCAGGCGACGGACGAGACCACATGGACGATGACGAAAGCCCGGTACGCGGGGCGGCGAAGCTTGAACATGACTCCACCATCGCCGCCCGAAGCACTGCCGCGCATCGGCGGACGAACGTATTCGCTCCTACGCCGAGGCGCTGAGGCCCGCTAGATCGCCTCGGCCGTGACCGCCCGCGTGTCCATCCGCGCCCACCGCAACCCGACCAGCGGGAACACCAGCACCGAGAGCATCGCCGCACCGATCATCGCCGCAGCGACCGCCGCGTCCACCAGGCCCCGCTCCGACGCCGTCGTCGCCGCCACCACCACGATCGGCAGCTCCGTCGCCGCGAACGCCGCCAGCGCACCCCGCTGCCGCCGCGGCAGCGCCTTCGCGAACAGCCCGAACGTCACCACCCCTCGCACCAGAGCGAACGCCGCCAGGAACACCGGGATCAACGCCAGCGCCGTCGGCGAACCCAGCAGCTCGTCGAGGTCGAACGTCACCCCCGTGTACACGAAGAACACCGGCACCACCGCGCCGAACCCGATCCCGTCGAGTTTGGACCGCACCAGCTCCTCCTCGCGCTCGTCCAGCGCCGACAGCAGCACGTGCATGCAGATACCGGCCGCGAACGCCCCCAACGCGATGTCCACCCCGATCTCCGCCGCCAGCAGCACCGCCGCCAACAAGACCAGCACCGACAACCGGACCGCCAGCTGCGCACTCGTCCCCAGCGTCGCCGACAGCAGGTGCCCCACCCGCGCCGAACGCTTCAGCGACCCGAACGCCGCCGCCGCGACCGCCAGCCCCACCGCCGCGATCACGAACGTCGTCCGCCCCGAATGGTGCCCCTCCGAATAGAACAGCGCCAGCAGTGCGATCGGCGCGAACTCGCCGACCGCGCCCACCGCCATCAGATGCGGCCCCACCGGCCCCGCCAGCAGCCCCGAGTCCCGAGCGATCGGCAGGATCGTCCCCAACGCCGTCGAACACAACCCGATCGCCATGATCAGCACCGCGTCCACCCCCGCCAGCGCCAGCCCGGCCCCCGCCAGCACGAACGACACGAGCCACCCCAGCGACGCCAGCGCGATCGGCCGCCCCCGCACCGCCTTGAAGTCGATCTCGTACCCCGCCAGGAAGAACAGCATCGCCAACCCCAGCTGCGAGATCGTCTCGAACAGCAGGTTCGCCTGCACCAGCCCCAGGATCTGCGGTCCGATGAGGATGCCCAGCACGATCTCCACGACCACGCTCGGCAGCCGCACCCACCGCTCCACCCGGTCCACCAGCAGCGGCGCCGCCACCGCCGCGACCGCCAGCACCAGCAACTGCACCGGCAGATCCTCGCCCCACACCACGTCCACCGCCGGAGCTTAACGGCCCCACCAGGCCCGATACGCCACTTCGGGGCTTAACCCCACCCACGATCGGGGGAGCAGCGGCACTACCGGCAGGTAACCAACCCGGATACCGTCGACACATGGCACTGGCGATCCCACACACCGACACCAAACCCCGACTGCGCGGCTGGCTCCACCTCGCCGCGTTCCCCACCGCGATCATCGCCGGACTCGTCCTCATCGCCACCGCCCCCACCCTCACCGGCCGCCTCGCCACCGCCGTCTACGTCGCCACCTCCGCCGCACTCTTCGGCATCTCCGCGGTCTACCACCGCACCAACCTCTCCGAGGCCGCCACGACCCGCCTCAAACGCCTCGACCACGCGAACATTTACCTGATCATCGCCGGCACCTACACGCCGATCGCGGCCCTCGCCCTCGACGGCACCGCCCGCACCGCGCTCCTGGCCGCGATCTGGACCGGCGCACTCGCCGGGGTCGCCTTCCGCACCCTGTGGCTCGGCGCCCCGCGCTGGCTGTACACGGTGCTGTACATCGCGTTGGGCTGGGCGGCGCTGTTCGTCATGCCCCAGCTGCTGGCCGGGGCCGGGACGGCGGCGACGGTCCTGATCATCACCGGCGGGGTGCTCTACACCGCGGGCGGCGTCATCTACGCGCTCAAGCGCCCGAACCCGTCGGTGCAGTGGTTCGGGTTCCACGAGGTCTTCCACGCGTTCACGGTGGCCGCGTACATCGTGCAGTTCGTCGCGGTCGCGCTGGTGCTGCACGGTTCCTGATCGTTATCATTGGGCCCCTAGCGAGGAGGCCGCGATGAGCGACAGGCAGGCCAGGGGCGTCGACCGCCAGATCCAGGACGCGGAGGCGCGCGGCGAGTTCAAGAACCTCCCCGGAGCAGGAAAGCCCCTGCCGGGTATCGGGCAGCCGCTGCGCGAGGACTGGTGGCTCCACCAGCAGGCCACGCGCGAGAACATGGGTCTGGACGCCCTGCCTCCGGCGCTCAAGCTCGCCAAGGAGATCGAAGACCTGCCTGCGGCCCTGGACGCTCTGGGGGACGAGTCGGCCGTGCGCGCCGCGCTCGAGGAGCTGAACGCCCGCATCAAGAAGGCCCTGATCGGCCCGATCGAGGGCCCGCCGCTGCGGTTCGGCCTGCGTGACACCGACGCCGAGGTGCTGGCCTGGCGCGAGCGCCGCGCCTGAGGCCGAGCCCACACCGGCATCACTTGACAGTGTCAAGATTCGTGCTGCATCATGAACTTGACACTGTCAAGAAGCGTGCACTGCGCACCCCCGGAAAGGCCCGCCCCATGGTCCCCATCATCACCCTCACCGCCGCCACCCTCCTCGCCCGCCTCACCGGCCTCCTCGGCGTCGACGCCCTCGACTGGCAGACGTCCCTGCGCATCGGCCTCGCCGCCATGTTCACTATCACCGGCATCGTCCACTTCGTCCCCAAATTCCGCGACGACATGATCCGCATGATCCCCGACAACCTCCCGAAACCCGCCCTCCTCGTCGCCGCCACCGGCGCCCTCGAAATCGCCGGCGCCGCCGGACTCCTCATCCCCGCCACCGCACCCGCCGCCGCGATCTGCCTCGCCCTCCTCATGGCCGCGATGTTCCCCGCCAACGTCTCCGCCGCCCGCCGCCACATCCCCCTCGCCGGGAAACCCGCCACACCCCTGGGCATCCGCACCGCCGAGCAGATCCTCTTCATCGCCCTCGCCGTCCTCGCCGTCCTCTGAAACAGGGGAGCGGCAACGGGGGAGCCGACACACCGAAGGCCCCGGACCGCAATGGTCCGGGGCCTTCACACACACGTCTACTCGACCGGGCGGCCCAGCGTCAGATAAGCGAACCCCAGCAGCCCGCGGTGCCCCCGCAGCCACCAGTTCCGGTGCGCATCGGCCTTCTCGCGAACCGCCGCCGCCTCCGGATGACCAGGGTTGGCCAGCAGCCACACCTCCTTGTCCGCCAGGAACTGCGACTCGAAATCGTCCCACTCGTGCTGTTCGATCGACTCCACCCGCAACGGCCGGAACCCCGTCTCGACCGCCGCGTCCACGAACTCCGGCAAGGACATCCAGTCCCCGGTGGACGTCTCCGGCCACATCGCGGCCAGCTCCGCCCCGGTCGGCACCCGGTTCCACACCCCGTCGCCGATCAAGAGCCGCCCGCCGGGCTTCACCAGCTTGTACAAGGCCCGCAGCGCCTCCGCGGCCGTCCCGAACGCGTGCACCGCGCCGATAGAGATCACCAGATCCGCAGGCTCCGTCCAGTCCTCGCCCCGGTACTCCACGAACTCGACCCGGTCGGCGACACCCTTCGCACGGGCACCCTCCCGGCCCCGCTCCAGCAGCTCCAGATCCGAGTCGATCCCGTACCCCTTCGCGCCCGGCACCTTCGCGGTCACGCGCTGCAGCAGCTCACCCCACCCGCACCCGATGTCCACGATCACCTGCGGCGCAGCCGCAGCGCACTCGTCGACCTGCCGGTCGAAACGCCAAGCGGCGATAGGGGAGTTGCAGTCCAGATAGCCGTACCGAGACGGCCCGTCATGAGAAGTCATCGCCCGAGACGCTACCGCGCCCCCGCACCCCGAAGCAACCGAGATCCCCAACCCCCCAACCCCCAACAGCCCCCCACGCCACACCCCGATGGCACACTCACCCCATGACCGACCTCAAAACCCACCTCGCCCGCTACCTCCAATCCGGACGCGACGCCGTCCTCTGGAAACTCGAAGGCCTAGGGGAGTACGACATCCGCCGCCCCCTCACCCCCACCGGCACCAACCTCCTCGGCCTCGTCAAACACCTCGCCAGCACCGAAACCGGCTACTTCGGCGACACCTTCGCCCGCCCCCTCCCCGAAACCCTGCCCTGGCTCGCCGACGACGAAGACCCCCAAGCCGACCTCTGGGCCACCCCCGACGAAACCCGCGACTACATCACCGACCTCTACCGCCGCGTCTGGGACCACTCCGACACCACCATCCGCGAACTCGACCTCGACGCCCACGGCAACGTCCCCTGGTGGCCCACCGAACGATCCGAAGTCACCCTCGGCCAGATCCTCACCCACATGATCGCCGAAACCCACCGCCACGCCGGCCACGCCGACATCGTCCGCGAAAGCATCGACGGCGCCGCAGGCATGCGCCAAGGCAACGACAACCTCTGGGTCGAAGAACAATCCCGCACCGAATACTTCAACCTCCTCGAACACAACGCCCGCAAAGCCGCAGGCCGCTAACCACACGACACCGGGCCCCGGCAGCAACACACACCACCGGGGCCCGAACCACCAAACAGGACAAACCACCCACCACAACGCGGGGGAGGAGACGCCCCTACTTCCCACCCTCCCGCTCCACCAACCGCGCCTCCGCCGCCAACGCCCGCACCCGCCACGACTCCACCGCCGCCCGCACCTCCACACCCGCAACCTCAACCGCCTCCGCACGCGACACCGCCACCCGCACATCAGCCACCGCGCTGGCGAGCTCGCCGCGCAGCCGCTCGACATCGCCGGTCGCCGCTGCGGCCCGTGACGCCGCCTGCTCCGCGTCCCTTCTTGCGACCGCGACATCGGCGACCAGCGACTCCACACGGGACCGCTCCGCGTCCCGCTCGGCGATGAACCCCAGCGCCCGCGCCTCGGCCCGCTCCAGCGCCGCCTCACCGGCCCGCAGCGCTTCAGCCGCCTCGACCGCGACCTGATCGGCCCGCGCCCGCGCCGCCTCGGCCTCGCCGCGCGCCGCAGCCGCCGCCTGCTCGGCCTCCTCACGGGACGCCACGGCCGCATCCCGCTCCGCCAGCGCCGACACCCGCGCCTCCTCAGCGGCGCGTGCCACCGCCTCCGCTTCCTTCCTCCCGGCCACCGCGGCGACCGCCTCGCCGACCGCGGCCGCCGTCTCCTCACGGGCCGACTCGGCGGCCCGCACCGCTGCCAGTCGCGCCGCGACCGCCTCCTTCGCCCGACCCTCAGCGGCCTCCAGTGCACCCTTGCCCTGCTCGACCTCGCCCTGCGCGGCCTCGAGCTCCTCGCGCAGCACGACCGCCCTAGCGGCGACCTCGTCCCGCTCGGCCCGGGCAGCGGCCACCGACGACGCCGCGTCCGAACGCACCTCGGCGAGCCTGGCTTCGACCTCCGCCGGATCGGTCTCGGCCCGCAGGGCCTCGGCGAGCGGCGCCAGTGCCGAGGACATCGACTGCTCGATCTGCTCGTACAGCTCCTCGGCTCGCGCCAGCGCGCCTTCCAGACCCGGCGTGGACCGCCGCAGTTCCCGCTGTCGCTTCGCCTGCGCGGCGCAGTCGCCCTCGGCGCAGTACAGGCGCGGGCGTCCGCGCCCGGGCTGCTGCGGGATCGGCGTCCCGCACCGCTTGCACAGCGTCGCGCCCTTCACGGGCGTCCGGGTCGCGGGAACGGTCGTCGCAGTCGTACCTGTTTTCGTCATGCACACAACCTACCATTATTAATTTCCGTTTTTAATATTTAAATAACGGAAAAACAAGCGTGTCGCCTCCCGGTGCATAACTCACGAGAAGTGCCGTTCCCGCAAGTAATGATATTTCCGGGCCTGGCACGGCCTTGCGCGAATCGGTGCGTCGTTCGTCGGGTCGGTCGCCCTATTGGCGCGATCGGGCCCTGACGACCGGATGCGGCCGGGCGTCGGGCCGACCGGAGCTGTCGGGCTCTCGGTTCGGCCGGTGCCGGTGGGCGTGAGCGGAATTCGCTGATGTCGGTTTTGTGGTGCAGGGTGCGTCTGCCGCCCTCCTCGTCCTTATCGTCTGAGATGGGCGTGATTGCGGCGGCTTCCGCTGGCGCCTATTGGCGTGCTTGATCGGCTTCGTCGCCGGGGCGTCGGAGGGCTTCCCAGGCGGCGTCGGCGAGGACTTGTTCGGCGTGGGTGAGGTGTGCGACCAGGGTGTCGGGGTCCGGCGCGGCGATATGCCCGGAGGGGTCGAGTGCTGCCCGAGTGAGCTGTTCGGCGGGTCCGATCCATAGCGCAAGGCTGTGCTCGGGTGGCAGCGCTCGCAGCTCCCCGGTCGCGGCGCGTTCGCCGAGCCAGTCGGCGAGCCGACCGTAAAAGCCCTGCTTGAGCCGGGCTTCTTCGCCTTCGGAGATCTCGGCGACGCTGGACTCGCGGCAATGATGCATGTAGCGCATGGCGCGCGGATCGGCCCCGGCCCACCGCAGGTAGGCCAGCACCAGGGCGCGGACGGTGTCCTCGGTGCGAGTGTGGCGGTCGAGCTCGGCGAGCAGGTCGTCCTGGAAGCGTTGCACGTATTCCAGGTACACCGTGGCGGCCAGGTTGAGCTTGTCGCCGAAGTGGTGGTAGAAGCTGCCCACGCTCACGCCGGCCGCGGTCAGGATGTCTTCTACCCGGGTTGCGGCGACACCCCGGTCGAGGAACAGGTCGATCGCGGCGTCCGCGATGTCCTCGCGGCGTGAGGCGGGCCTGGTTGCCCGTTGGTCCGTTCTGGCGGTGGGAGTCCTGGTCATTGATATAGCTTACATCGGGTAGAAGAATCCTCGGTTGCCGTGATAGAACTTTCTTCTAGAGGGTAGAACTTTCCTCTAGAGGTTTCATCGAGCATGAGCAGGAGGCCAGTCATGGCGGAGTACGACGTGGTGGAGGGCAGCGGTCGCCGACCGCTCCCGGTGGCCCTGGTGACGGGCGCCTCCTCCGGGATCGGGCGGGCGGCCGCGCTCGCCCTATTGGACGCCGGCTTCGCGGTGGTCGGCACGAGCCGCAACGCGGCGAATGCCGAGCCGCTCGCCGGGGTGACGTTCCTCGACCTCGACGTGTCCAGCGACGAGTCGGTCCGCTCACTGGTCGAGAAGGTGATCGAGCGGTTCGGTCGGATCGACGTCCTGGTCAACAACGCAGGCGTGGGTGCGGTCGGCGCCGGCGAGGAGAGCTCGATCGACCAGGTCAAGGAGATCTTCGAGATCAACGTCTTCGGCCTGATGCGGATGACTAACGCCGTGGTGCCCCACATGAGGGACCAAGGCAGTGGCCGCGTGGTCAACGTCGCCTCGGTACTCGGCTTGATCCCGGCCCCCTTCATGGCCGTCTACGCCGCTACCAAGCATGCGGTCGAGGGCTACGCCGAGTCGGTGGACCACGAGCTTCGCGAGCACGGCGTCCGGATGCTGCTGGTCGAGCCGGCCTACACCAGCACGAGTTTCGAGGCGAGCAGCCTGGCACCCGACTCGCCCCTGCCGGTCTACGCCGCACAGCGGGAAGTCGCCCGAGACGTGCTGGCCACGGCCTTGCGCACCGCCGAGGACCCGGACGTGGTCGCAAACGTGATCGTCGCGGCCGCCACCGACGCCAAGCCCAAGCTCCGCTACACCGCAGGCTCCATGGCCGCACGCGTCAGCCTCCTGCGCCGGATCGTGCCCACGCGCGCCTTCGACGCACAGATCCGCAAGCTCAACCGACTGGCCGGCTGACCCGCAGTCCCGGCGCCCGAAGGAGACGAACATGTCCAACACCGATACCGAAGCCGGCATCGCTCGCCCGACCGCTCTTGGAGAAAGCTGAAGCCCATGGATTTCGAACACGTCACCTTCGACCTGCCGCACGGCACCTTTCACGCGCTGCAGGGCGGTGATCCCGATGGTCAACCGACGCTCGTCCTGCACGGCTTCCCGGACCATCCGCCGACCGCGAAGCCGTTCCTCGCCGAGCTCGGCCGCCGCGGACGTCGCGTCCTCGCACCCTGGCTTCGCGGTTACGCGCCGTCTCCGACCGAAGGGCCGTTCGACTTCGCAGACCTCACCGGCGACGTGATCGCGCTGATCGACCGCTGGTCTCCCGGGCGACCCGTGGAGTTGATCGGCCACGACTGGGGCGCCATGATCACCTACGATGCCTGCGTCACCGCGCCGGAGCGGATCGAACGCGCGGTCACGCTCGCAATCCCCCACCCGCTCACGTTCCTGAGTCGGCCGCGCCTCGCGCAGCTCCGCCGGAGCTGGTACATGGGGTTCTTCCAACTGCCCGGAAGCGGCTGGATAGTCAGCGCCCGCGATCTCGCCCTCATCGACCGCCTCTGGCGCCAGTGGTCCCCCGGGCTCTCGCTCGATCCAGCGCTCCAGGCGGAGCTGCACGAGCACCTGCGGGCGAGCATGCCCGCGCCCATAAAGTACTACCGCGGGATGATGCGACCCGGCATGCTCCGGGCGGCGCGCCGCCTCTCCCAGCCGTTCCCGGTGCCTCTGCTGCAACTCCACGGTGCCGACGACGACTGCATCCTCCCCCAGCGGGCCGACGACCGACACCGGTTCGCCGCCCCCCGCGCGCGGGAGGTCGTCCCCGACGTCGGCCACTTCCTGCACATCGAGGCCCCCGAGGCGATCGCGGAACGGATCGCGGCATGGGCTCGGTAGCGGACCACTTCGACCTCGCAACGAGTCCCCCTTCGACCACCCAGAACTCGAAGGGCTGACCGAACCATGACTGACAAGGAGAGGCACAAGACCATGACTGTGACGACTACGCAGTACACGAGCGACGAACTGGCCGAGGGGACCGTCGATGCGGTGGTGATCGGCGGGGGTGCCGCGGGGCTGAACGGTGCGCTGATCCTCGCCCGATCCCGCCGCTCGGTCGTCGTGATCGACAGCGGCTCCCCGCGCAACGCGCCCGCGGAGGCCGTGCACGGCCTCCTCGCCCTGGACGGCACCCCGCCGACCGAGATCCTTCGGCGGGGCCGGGAGCAGGTGCGCCAGTACGGCGGACGCGTCGTCCGCGGCGAGGTGGTCGCGGCCGAACCCGCCGCCCCGTCGGCAGAAGGGGACCTGCGGTTCACCGTCGCCCTGGCCGACGGCCGCAGCATCACGGCCCGCCGCATCCTGGTGGCCACCGGCCTCAAGGATGTGCTGCCGGAGGTGCCCGGGCTCGCCGAGCACTGGGGGCACGGCGTGGTGCACTGCCCGTACTGCCACGGCTGGGAGGTGCGCGATGAGCCCATCGGCGTCCTCGCCACCGGCCCGGTCTCCATCGACCACGCGTTTCTGTACCGTCAGCTGACCGATGACCTGACCTACTTCACCCACGGCACCGAACTGGACGAGGACAGCCGCGCCCGCTTCGCCGCCCGCGGCATCCGCGTCATCGACACCCCGGTCGCCGAGGTCGTCAACGGCGAGGACGGCGCCCTCGCCGGGGTGCGCCTGGCCGACGGCCAGGTCGTGGCCCGCCGCGTCCTCGCGGTCCTCGCGCCGCTGCAGATCCGCGCCCAGGGCCTGGAAGGCCTGGGCCTGCCGCTGCAGGACCTGCCGAACAAGGGCCGCAGTTTCGCCTCCGGCAAGTCCGGCATCACCGAGGTGCCGGGTGTGTGGGTGGCCGGCAACGCCACCGATCTTGTCGCCCAGGTCGGGGCCTCCGCCGCGGCCGGCGCCCTGGCCGGCGCCGACATCAACAGGATGCTGGCCGTCGCGGACACCGACGCGGCCCTGCACGCGGCTGGACCGGTCCGATGACCGCTGAACGCACCGACATCGAAACCACCGACTCCCAGGAAGGCACGAAGTCCCATGATCGCTGCTGAAGCGACGTTCGACGGCACGTGGCCGTATCCCGCCCGCTTCAACGAAGCGGCCGGCTTCCGCCAGCACTACGTCGACGAGGGCCCCGAACGGCCCGACCAGACGATCGTCATGCTGCACGGCGAGCCCACGTGGGGCTACGAATGGCGCCACTTGATCGGGCCGCTGTCACGCCGCCACCGCGTGGTCGTCCCCGACCACATGGGCTTCGGCAAGAGCGAGACACCGCAGGACCGCACGTACGACGCGAGCGAACACATCCGCAATCTCGAATCGCTGCTCGTCGACACGCTCGACCTCACGGACATCACCCTGGTGGTCCGTGACTGGGGCGGTCCCATCGGCACCGGGCTCGCGCTGCGCCACCCCGACCGGATCTCCCGGATCTTCGCCACGAACACGGTGCTTCCACTCACCGACGACATCGGCCCTCTCATGCAGGCCAACGGCGCCGCGAGCCGGTGGTTCCAGTGGGCCGGGTCGGCGATCGCGGACGGTTCGTTCGAGCAGATCCTCGGCAACGCGGGTCACACCATCGCCCACCTGATGATCGACCTGCAGCACGTCGCCCGGCCCGAGATCGCCACGCCTACCTGGATCCGCGCGTACTCCAGCCCCTTCCCGACCCCGGCGGAGTCCCGCGGAGTCATCGCCTTCCCCCGGCAGGCCCTGGAAGGCCCACAGGGTCCGCCGCCTGGCCCGCCGCCCATGGAAGCCGTCGCCGGGCTGCGAGCCGTGCCCGCGATGCTGGCGGTCGGCATGCGGGACACCGCACTGCTGCCCGAGTACGTGATTCCGGCGTTCAAGCTCAGCTTCCCCGACGCGCCCGTGGTCGAGATCCCGGGCGCCGGCCACTTCCCGACCGAGGACGCTCCCGAGACGCTGCTGGCGCTGCTCGAACTGTTCCTGCAGACGACGCCCGCGCGCACCTGAACGCGCAATGCCGAACGGGCGGCCGCACGCGTGCGGCCTCGGCTTCCTGAACGACCGACACACCGAACCACATGGAGGACACGACAATGACCGAACGCAATCCCATGCTCATCACCGGCGCCGGCGGCCACGTCGGCGGCGTGAGCAGGGTGATGATCGACATGCTGCTCGAACTGGGCCACCCCGTGCGCGCGTTCGTGCGGCGGGACGACGAACGCGCGCAGTCGTTGCGCGAGGCCGGGGCCGAGGTCTTCATCGGCGACCTGTTCAAACCCGCGGACGTGGCCGCCGCGCTGAAGGGCGTCAAGCGCGTCTACTTCAGCATGACCCCGCAGCCGTACTACGCCGACGCCCTCACCTTGATGGCCGAGGCGGCGCGAGCCCAGGGCGGCATCGAGGCCTTCGTGCACCTGTCGAACTACGAGCAGTCGTACATGACGCTCGAGAAGATGACCGCACCGGAAGAGGAGCGGCGCTCCTGGCTCGGCGGACTGGTCACGGAGTGGTCGCCGCAGCAGCGGGCGCACTGGGTATGCGAGCGGGTGCTGGAATGGTCCGGCCTCCCCGCGGTCAACGTGCGCGCGACCCTGTTCGCCGAGAACCCCCACCTGACCTGGATGCTCCAGGGCCCGCTGAGCAACGGCGAACTGCGCCTGCCCTTCGGCGACCAGCGGCTCGCGCCCATCGCCGTCCACGACGTGGCAGAGGTGTGCGTCAACATCCTGGTCGACCCGGCACCGCACATCGCGAAGTCCTACTCGCTTACCGGCCCGGAGCTGAAGGACATGCACGGGTTCGCCGAGGACTACGCGGCCGTGCTGGGACGCGAGGTCGTCTACATCCCCGAGGAGCTGGAGGCCTGGCAAGAGGCCTTCCTCGACGAGACCGCCCTGCAGAAGGACCTAGGAGATCCGGGTACGGCCCGGCACGTGGCGACGCACCTGAGGAACCAGACCAGTCTCATCGCCAGCGGGCGGTACGACGTCCTCTCCGACCAGCTGGAACCCCTGCTCGGACGCCCGCCGCGGACCATGCGGTGGGCGCTGGAGAACAACACCCGCCTGCGCGAACTGGCAGGTGCTCCGGACCAGTGAGCCCTGCGAACCCGAACACGACACCGCACGACGGGCGCTTGAGCGATCACCCGCCCGTCCCTACCAGGAGCTACTGATGCCCTTCCTTGCGAACACACCGGTGGAGAGCATGACCGGGCCTTACGCGCGGCGCTGGTGGGCGCTGCTCGTGCTGTGCCTGAGCCTGCTGATCACAGTGATGGCGAACACGTCGCTGATCGTCGCCGCCCCCGACATGACCACCGACTTGGGCCTGAGCAGCAGTGATCTGCAGTGGGTCGTCGACGGCTACACCGTGCCGTACGCGGCGCTGATGCTGGTGCTGGGCGCGATCGGCGACAAGTACAGCCGACGGGGCGCGCTGGTGCTGGGTCTGCTGATCTTCGCCGGCGGTTCGGTGATGGGGAGCATGGTCGACGAGACCTCACTGGTCATCGCGGCCCGCGCGATCATGGGTATCGGTGCCGCGGTCGTCATGCCGGCCACGCTGTCCCTGGTGGTCGCGACCTTCCCCCGGAGCGAGCGGGCCAAGGCCATCACCGCCTGGGCCGCGACCTCCGGGGTAGCGGTAGCCGTCGGCCCGCTGGTCTCCGGCTGGCTGCTCGAGGACCACGCCTGGGACTCGACCTTCCTGATCAACGTGCCGATCGCCCTCCTCGCCGTATTCGGCGCGCTCGTCCTGGTACCGCCGTCCAAGGCGGAGGGCATGGGCCGGATCGACTACGTCGGCGGTCTGCTGTCGATCGTCACCGTCGGCTCCCTGATCTACGCCGCCATCGAGGGCCCGCACTCCGACTGGGGCACCGGCCCTGTCACCGCCGCGGTGGTCGCCGGTGCCGGTCTGGTCGCCTTCGTCGCCTGGGAGCTGCGGCACCCGCACCCGATGCTGGACGTCCGAAAGTTCGCACTGCGGCCCTTCAGCGGCTCGATGCTCGCGGTGATGTTCTTCTTCTTCGGCATGTTCGCAGTGATCTACTACGCGACGCAGTTCCTGCAGTTCGTCCTCGGCTACGGCGCCCTGGACACGGGTGTACGGCTGCTGCCGCTGGGCGGTGCGGTGTTCCTCGGGTCCGCGGTGACCGGGATGCTCGCCCCGAAGCTGGGGGTGAAGGCGATGGTCGTGACCGGCATGGCTATCGGCACGGCGGGCATGTTCCTGCTCACCCAGATCGACGAGGGGGCGACGTACGGGGACTTCCTGGCGCCGCTGATGATGCTGGGCCTCGCGCTCGGACTGGCCATCTCCCCCGCGACCGACACGATCATGGGCTCCTTCCCCGAGTCCGAGCTGGGCGTCGGCGGCGGCGTCAACGACACCGCGCTGGAGCTGGGCGGGGCGCTGGGCATCGCGGTGCTGGGCTCACTGCTGGGCACGGCCTACCGGGACGAGCTGACCGACCTGGTGGGCGACCGGCTCCCGCCGGAGGCGATGGAGATCGCCAAGGACTCGGTCGGCGGCGGCCTGGCCGTCGCGGGCCAGGTCGCGCAGGACCCCTCCGTCGGGCCCGAGCAGGCCCAGGCTGCCGTGGACGCCGTCCACCAGGCCTTCGCCCACGCAGTCGCCCAGACCAGTCTCATCGGCGGGGTCATCATGGCCGCCGGAACACTGATCGTCCTCGCGCTCCTGCCGGGCCGGCGCGGGTTCGCGAAGAAGAGCGCTGAGCCGGAGGCCGCGACGGCGGCGAGCGAGGCGGCGACGGTGCGGGAGCGCACCGGGGCCCTCCGCTAGATCGCCGACGGAGCGTCCACTGGACCGCCGGGCCCCGCCTCGCGGGGTCCGGCGGTAGGGAGCCGGGAAATCGGTGTGGCACCGCTGGATACGGTCTGGTAGAAAACGTGAGTGCTTACAGGTGAGAAGGTCGGGCTCAGGGCCCGGCACGACGAGGACATCCCGGTGCTCATGGAAGGGCTGGCCGACGTGCTCACCACGGCACGCGCGACCGGGCAGCCGTGGCGGCCGTACACCCCCGGCTCGAAGGAGACCCCGTTCACCGTGGACGACGCGAAGGAAGGCGTCGTCCACTTCTCCGTGGTGAGCCTGGAGGACGGCGCCCTGGTCGGCACCGCGAACTTGTGGGGCATCGACAAGCACGCCCGGGCCGCGCACATCGGCATGGGGCTGCTGCCTGTCTCGCGCGGCAAGGGCTATGCCACCGATGTCGTTGCCGCGCTGTGCCACTACGGGTTCGCCGTGCACGGCCTCCACCGCCTGCAGGTCGAGACCCTGGCCGACAACACCCCGATGCTGCGCGCTGCCGAATCCAACGGGTTCGTCCGCGAGGGCGTCCGGCGCGAGGCCTCGTGGGTGGTCGGCGAGTTCCTCGACGAGGTCGTGCTCGGCCTGCTCGTCCACGAGTGGAAGCTGCGCTCGGCGGCGTAGGCCGGGATCGCGCGTTCGGGCCCTGCCGTCGGCGGCCGCTGCGAGTATGGCGGTAGACCGCTTCGACATGAAGGGAGCCCGCGATGGGTTCGATCCTCAATCCGTACGTCTCGTTCGACGGGAACGCACGGGAGGCCATGGAGTTCTACCAGAGCGTCCTCGGCGGCGACCTGAAGGTGTCCACTTTCGGTGAGTCCGGCATGCCGGGCCCGGGGGCCGACAAGGTCATGCACGCCCAGCTGACCTCTGCCGCGGGCTACACGATCATGGCCTCGGACATGCCGCCTGGCATGGAGCACAAGCCCGGCCAGAACATCTCGATCAGCATCTCCGGCGACGACGCGGACCGCCTCCGCGGGTACTGGGAGGCCCTCGGCGATGGCGCCACGGTCACTATGCCGCTGGAGAAGCAGATGTGGGGCGACGAGTTCGGCGCGCTGGTCGACCGGTTCGGCATCAACTGGATGGTCGACATCACCAGCTGACGCTGCAAGCGATTTGAGCGGGTGTCCGGCCCTAGGGCCGGACACCCGCTCGCTTCTTTATTACTTGCGGGAATCCCGCTAGTTGAGTCCGCGGGGGATGCGCCAGAACGCGACCCCGGCGAGAACGGCCGACAGTCCGGCGGCGATACCGAACTCGATCCACTGGAAGTCCCAGTACCGGTCGGCGGGCTGGTACGTGACGTCGAAGGTGGCGTCCAGGGCGTTCATGCACTCGTCCGGGTCGAGGTTCTGGGTCTCGCAGGCGTCGAGATCGGTCTCGGTGACCTCGGTGCCGTCGCCTTTGTAGACGACGATGTAACCGGAGACCACCCAGGCGCCCGGGATCTTGTACTCCTGGATGCCCGCGCCCTGCGGTCCGATGCCGAAGGAGTCGATCTGCCCCACCGTGTTGGCGTCGTTCCACGCGATCGTCTCGGTGACGGGCTCGGCGAACTGCGGGCGGAGCACGTTCGCCATGAGCAGCTGGAAGACGACGAAGACCAGCAGCGTCACGGCCATCGCGACCAGGGTCTTGCGGGCGAGGACGCCGACGACGAGGCCGAGCGTGAACGCCAGCAGCGCGTAGCCGAACGGCGCGAGGTCCCTCGCCGCGAACGTCAACGGCTCGAACCGGCTGTCGACGACCTTGTCGAACGGCCCCGCCGCCCAGGTCAGCAGCAGGCTGAGCGCCCCGGTGAACAGGACGCTCACTCCCCCGACGAGCGCGAGTTTCACCGCGAGCCAGCGCTTGCGCGTCACCGACTGGTTCCATACGAGCCGGTGCGTGCCGGTCTCGAGTTCGCGGGTGATGAGGGGCGCGGCCCAGAACGCGCCGGTCAGTGCCGGTGCGGCGAGGAGGAGGAGTCCGATGAGGAGCAGTCCGGACCCGAACTGGTCGGCGAGGAGGTGTGGGGCCTCGTCGCAGCCGGTGGTGCAGTCGGTGATGTTGATTCGGTAGGCGTCGCGGATGTCGGCGGCGAGGTACAGGAGGTAGGCGGCGGCTGCGGCGACGACGGCCAGGGTCCACAGTGTCTGGGCGCGCATTTGGCGCCAGGTCAGCCAGATCATGCGCGGGTCTCCTGGAGGGTCGGGGCGCCGAGGCCTTCGGCGCGGTGGAGGTAGGTGAGGACCATGTCTTCGAGGCCGATGGTGTCGGCGGGGTGGTCGAGGGGTCGGCCGGTGGTGTTGTGGACGATCAGCGTGGTCTGGCGATCGGTGTGGTCGGCGCTGATGATGCGGACGCCTTCGGGGAGGGCGTCGAGGGTGCCGCGGGGGCCGACGAGGCGGTGGTGGTTCGCGGTGAGGTCGTCGATCTCCCCCGCGACTTGGACGCGGGATTCGGCGAGGACGATCAGGTGGTCGCAGACGCGTTCGACGTCGCCGATGAGGTGCGAGGACAGGATGACGGAGATCTCGAGTTCGGCGACGAACTCCATGAGGTTCTGGAGGAATGCGCGGCGCGCGAGCGGGTCGAGGGCGGCGACGGGTTCGTCGAAGATGAGGAGTTCGGGGCGTTTGGCGGCGGCGAGGGTGAGGGCGAGTTGGGCCCGCTGTCCGCCGGAGAGCCGCCCGGCTTTCTTCGCGGGGTCGAGGCCGATCTGTGTGATGCGGGCCTGGGCGAACTCGCGGTCCCAGGTGGGGTTGAGGTGCTCCCCCAGTTTGAGGTGGTCGGCGACGGTGAGGGTGGCGTAGACGGGGGTGTCCTGGGCGACGAAGCCGACGCGGGCGAGTTGTTGCGCGTCGGCGGCGGGGGCCCTGCCGAGGACTTCGATGTGGCCGCTGGTGGGTCGGATGAGTCCGGCGGCGAGGGCCAGGAGCGTGGACTTGCCGGCGCCGTTGGGGCCGACGAGGCCGACGATGCGTCCGGCGGGGATGTCGAGGGTGGCTTCGGTGAGCGCGGTGTGTCTGCCGTAGCGCTTGGTGAGTGTGTTGGTGCTCAGTACTGGGGTGTTCATGGAGTCACCTGTGGTGCCTTTCTGACGGTGGTGTCGAAGAGGGCTTGGATCGCGTCGTCGTCGAGCCCGGCTCGGCGGGCGCTGGCGATCCATTGCTGGAGTTCGGTTTTGAGTGCGGCGTGTGCGTCGAGGCTGGCGTCGGCGAGGGTCGCGGTGACGAAGGTGCCGCGTCCCGGTTGCGGTGCGACGAGGCCTTGGCGTTCGAGTTCGCGGTAGGCCTTGAGGACGGTGTTGGGGTTGATGGCGATCTTGGCGACGACCTGTTTGACCGTGGGCAGCTGGTCCCCCACGTCGAGCATGCCCAGTCGGAGGGCTTGCTGGACCTGGTGGACGAGTTGCATGTACGGGGCGACGCCCGAGCGCGGTTCGAGGTGGAAGTCGATCACGAAGTTTCTCTATTTCACTAGGATGTTAGCACTATAGGACTATGGGGGTGCGTCCGTCAATCCCGGGGGGTGCCTGCGGGCTATCGTCCCTGGTTGCGGGGGTGGCGGCGGGCGGCGCGCTCGTTGCCGAACTTGTACGACCCGGTCCAGCGGGCCATGACGAGCTGCTCGTCCCCCGCCGCTACCTCGTCGAGGAACTTCGCCGCGCGGGCGCCGCGCAGCGTCGCGGCGGCGCGCCCGCGGTGCACGATGAGGACGGTCCCGTCCCCCCGCCGCGTGTAGGTGAAGCCGCTCGCCTCGCTCATGCCGCGGGCGCGGCCGCGCGGGCGGCGTTGCGGGCCATGAACGCCGCGCCGATGCCGCCGAGGAACCCGAACAGGTGCCCCTGCCAGGAGATGTGCGGCAGGGACGGGAAGATCCCCCACACCGTCGTCCCGTACACGGCGAGGACGGCGAGGCCGATGAGGAGGTCCCCGATGCGGCGCATGACGACGCCGCGCGCGAGCAGGTACCCCAGGAGCCCGAAGACGACGCCGGACGCGCCGACGGTGATCGAGTTGCCCGGCGAGAAGAGCCAGACGCCGAGCCCGGAGGTGATGGCGGAGACGATGATCGCTATCCACATGCCGCGCCAGTCCCGCAGGGCGGCGACGACGCCCATGACTGCGAGGGGCACGGTGTTGGAGGCCAGGTGCGCGGCGCCGCCGTGGAGGAACGGCGCGGCGGCGATACCGGTGAGCCCGTCGACGCTGCGCGGCGCGATGCCGTACATCGTGAGGTGCCCTGGGGTGACCCAGTCCGCGATGAGGACGAGCCACAGGAGCGCGATGACCGCGCCCCAGAACGTGAGGGCGCGGCGGAGCGGGTGCATGGGGGCGGGGGCGGCCTGGTCGGTCATCGGGTTCCTCGGTGGTGTGCGGGGTCGTCGCGTTCAAGGGTAGTCGGCGCCCCGGTTGTGCGGCTGCTCGCTCGGGTCGGGCGTGAGGGCGTACGGGGGCCGGTGCGGGTGATAGGTTCCCTCGGTGGCATCTAGCCTGCTGAGTCGAGTTTGGAAGCCGGTGGCCGCTGCGTGTGTGAGCGCGGCGCTGCTGGCCGGTTGCGGCGTGGACGATGGCGCCGCCGAGGAAGGGAATGCTGACGTGGTGCAGATCAGTGACGGTGTCGAGGTGTCGGTCTCGGCCGAGATGGACTCGCGTCCGGTCGTGACGGTGCCCAGCGGCGAGAAGCCGCCGGTGGACCTGTTCACGTACGACGTGGTCGAGGGCACGGGCACCGAGGCGAAGGCCGGCGACTCGGTCGCGGTCCAGTACGCGGGCTTCAACTGGTCCGACGGCAAGGAGTTCGACGCGTCGTGGAACCGCGGCGCGCAGCCGTTCTCGGTGTCCCCGCTGGGTTCGGCCCCGGTCATCCAGGGCTGGAACGACGGCCTGGCCGGCGCGCAGGTCGGCGACCGCCGCCTCATCGTGATCCCGCCGGACCTCGGTTACGGCGCGGCCGGCGCCGGCGGCGTCATCGGCCCGAACGAGACCCTCGTCTTCGTCGTCGACGTCGTCTCCATCAACGGCAAGTCCTAGTCCCCCACAGGGATTCGCCGAGGGGGGGGGGGGGGGGAGGGGGGGGGCCCCCCCCCCCTCTTTTTTTTTTTCTCCCCCCCCTCCCCAGAAAAACCCTGCCCCTCACCC
>NZ_JBVJHZ010000048.1:0-38021 GCF_055586545.1 Glycomyces sp. NPDC050141
CCCGGCCAGGTCGCCGGTGGGGTGGGGGAAGACAAAAACGCCAAAACCCCCCCCCCCCCCCCCCCCCCCCCCCCCCCCCCCCCGGTGCCGAAGCTCGATTTCCTAGGAGGCTTCGTCGGTCGGCTCGGCGCCGCCCTCGCCCTCGGCGGGCTCGCCGAGGAGGGTCAGGCAGTAGACGTCCTCGCCGACGGTGAGGGTCTCGCGGCCCGCGTCGGCGCATTCCTGGCCGTCGCCGACCTTCTGGACGATCTCGTAGTCCTCGCCGTCCTTGGCGTCGGCGCAGTCGATCGCCTCGGCCTGGTCGCCGCTCGTGTGGCGGACGCAGCCGTTCTCCTCGAACTTCGGCGCGGCGAACAGCAGGAAGTAGACGCCGACACCGGCGGCGACCACGACGAGCGCGGCCACGATCGCCAGGATCGGCACCAGCGCCTTCTTCTTGGAACCGCCGCCCTGGACGGGCTGGGTGGCGAACTGGCCGGGCGGGACCGAGCCGGGCGGCATGCCCGGCTGCGAGTACTGCGGGCCCATCTGCGGCTGCGACTGCATCGGCTGGTTCGGGTCGAAGCCCGGGGCCATCGCGGGCGGCGGCTCGCTGTACGGATTGTGCGCGCCGATGATGAGCTTCTGCGTCGCGTCCGACTGCACCGGCGGGGCCGCCGGAGGCGGCGGCGCCTGGTAGGCCGACTGCGGCTGCGCGTACGGGTTGGCCGGAGGCGGCGGGGGCGGGACCGCGGCGGGCGGCTGGACCGGGCTCGGCGCCGGGGCGGGGGCCTGGGCGTCCGGGTTGGACAGCGGGTTCGGCGGCGGCGACGGCCACGCCGAAGCGGGCGACTGGGCCGCCTGCTCGCCGTAGGGCGCGGGGGCGTTGAAGCCCGAGACGCCCTGGGGCGGCAGCACCTGGGTGCTCTCCTCGTACGGGTTCGCCGCGGGGGCAGGCGGGGAGGACGGCTGGGACGGGCCGAGGCGCAGGATCTGCGTGCCGTCCTCGTCGAACTGCGGGCCGTCGAACTGCGGAGCCGACGGAGCCGCCTGCGGCTCGTCAAAATTACGGCTTGCAAGCGGCGCCGAGAGGGGCGGCTCCGGAGCGGAGGGGGCGACCTGCTGGGGCGCGTTGTCGGCGGCGGGAGCGGCCGGGATGTCGATGTTGATGGAGCCCGAGGTCGGGATGGCCTGCGTGGCGCCCTCGTCGATCGACGGGGCCGCTTGCGGCGCTTCGGGTTCCGGCGCGGCGTCCGCCAGCGGGGCCGCGGGGATGTCGGCGGCGGGGGCGGCCGGGATCTCGGCGTCCGCGAGCGCGGAGGTCGGGATGGCCGCGGTGACGCCCTCGTCGATCGAGGGCGCGGCGGGGGCCTCGGGAGCGGCCGGTTCGGCCTGCGGCGCTTCGGGTTCCGGAGCGGCTTCGGCGGTGGGCGCCTCGACCGGAGGTGCGGCCTCGGCGGCAGCGGGAGTCTCGGGTGCGGCGACCGCGGTGTCGTCGGCGGTCGCCGGCTCGGGGGTCGCGGCGGCGTCGGTCCCGGGGACCTGCTCGGCTGCGTTCTGGTCTTCGCTGCCCTCGCCCTTTTCAGGCGGGTTGCCTTGCTCGGAGGTCACGGCTGCTCCTCAATGCTGCTTCCGGCCTGGCGTCTTGGGGGCACGCCAGACGCGTCACACGGTACCGCAGCGGCGCTCGCGATCACTCGACAGGGTTACAGAGCGGGCCCGGAAGTCGGGCGGGAATCGCCTCGCGAAGGAGGGTGCGAAAAAGGCCGGGTGCCAGCGGTTGCCCACCCCTCATGGCAAACGCGGCACCCGGCCGGTGTGAGAACCCCCTGGAGAGGGTCTCAATGGTGCGGTGACTCGGCGCTGTCCGCCGCACCAATGGGAGGAGATAAAGTTCGCGGTCCCAGTCTCCTGAGACGTCGGAAGCTTCGAAGTAATGTTTCCTCGTTGTTTCCGTGCCTCAATTACAACACCGAATACTGGGATTCGCCAACGATTCGCCGGTGCCCTTGATCACGTCCAGGCGAGCAGTGTTTCCCCAGGGTGCTGCAGGAACGCGCCGACGTCGGCGAGGAACTGCGAGCCGAGCTCCCCGTCGATGAGCCGGTGGTCGAAGGACAGGCCGAGCGTGGTCACCTGGCGGACGGCGATCTCGCCCTCGTGCACCCACGGCTGCGGCCGGACGGCGCCGAACACGAGGATGGCCGACTCCCCCGGAGGGAGGATCGGTGTGCCCGTGTCGATGCCGAAGACGCCGACGTTGGTGATCGAGATGGTCCCGCCGGACATGTCGGCGGGCGAGGTCTTCCCCTCGCGGGCGGTGCGCGCCAGCGAGGTGAGGGCCCCGGCGAGTTCGACCAGGCTCAGGTCCTGGGCCGCTTTGACGTTCGGGACGACCAGGCCGCGCGGGGTGGCGGCGGCGATGCCCAGGTTCACGTCGTGCTTGACGACGATCTCCTGTGCCGCTTCGTCCCACTGGGCGTTGATCATCGGGTGGCGGCGGGCGGCCAGCAGGACCGCCTTGGCCACGAACAGCAGCGGCGTGACCTTGACGTCCGCGAACTCCTTGCGGGCCTTGAACTCCTTGACCGTCGCCATCATGCCCGTGACGTCGCAGGTGAGGAACACCGTGACGTGCGGGGCGGTGAAGGCGGAGGCCACCATGTTCTGGGCCGTGAGCTTGCGGACGCCCTTGATCGGGATGCGCTGGTCCTCGGCCGAGGCCGCGACCTTCACGGGGGCTGCGGCAACAGGGGCCGAGACGGCGCCTTCGACGTCGGCGCGGGAGACCGTGCCGTTCGGCCCGGTTGGGACGAGCGAGGCGAGGTCGACGCCGAGGTCCTTGGCGAGCTTGCGCACCGGGGGCTTGGCGAGCACCGGACCCGAGGGGACGGGAGCGGCGACCGGGGCCGGAGCCGGTGCGGGCGTGGCGACCGGGGCGGGTGCCGCGGCGGGAGCCGGGGCCTCGCCGGAGCGGCGCTTGCGGCGCTTGGAACCGGCCTCGCGCGCGCCGTAGCCGACGAGGTTCGGCGTGCGCTCGTCCTTCTTCTTCTCGGCCGGGGGCGCTTCCGCGCCTTCGACCTCGAAGGTCGCGAGCGGCTTGCCCACGTCGATCGTCTCGCCCGCCTCGGCGTGGTGCTCGGCGAGCACCCCGTCGTACGGGCTGGGCACCTCGACGAGGGCCTTGGCGGTCTCGACCTCCACGAAGGGCTGGTTGAGCTTGACCTCGCCGCCCGGCTCCACGAGCCACGCGGCGACTTCGCCCTCGGTGAGACCCTCACCGAGGTCGGGCAGGTTGAACGTGATCCTCTGACCCATATCCCGCTCCTCAGTACTCGAGCGACCGGTCGACGGCGTCGAGCACCCGGTCCAGGTTCGGAAGGTAGTCGTCTTCGAGCCGGCTCGCCGGATAAGGGACGTCATAGCCGGTCACCCGCAGGACGGGGGACTCCAGGGAGTAGAAGCACTCCTCGGTGATGCGGGCGGCGACCTCGGCGCCGATGCCGACGCTGCCGGGGGCCTCGTGGACGACGACGGCGCGGCCGGTCTTGCGGACCGACGCGAACAGCGGCTCCCAGTCGATCGGCGAGAGCGCCCGCAGGTCGACCACCTCGAGATCGAGGCCCTCCTCGGCCGCCGCGGCGGCGGCGTTCGCGGCCACGTCCACGGTGGGGCCGTAAGCGATCAGGGTGGCGGTGCGGCCCTCGCGGAGGGTGCGGGAGCGGTAGAGCTCCAGCGGGTCCCCGTCGGTGTCGACCTCGCCCTTGGCCTGGTAGCGGCGCTTGGGCTCGAAGAAGATCACCGGGTCGTCCCCGGCGGCGGCCTGCTGGATCATCCAGTAGGCGTCGTTCGGGTTCGCGCAGGTGACGACCTTGAGGCCGGCGGTGTGCGCGAAGTACGCCTCGGGGGACTCCGAGTGGTGCTCGATCGCGCCGATGCCGCCGCCGTAGGGGATGCGCACGACCACGGGCAGGCGCAGGCGCCCGCCGGAGCGGTTCGGGATCTTCGCCAGCTGCGAGACGAGCTGGTCGAACGCGGGGTAGACGAAGCCGTCGAACTGGATCTCGCAGATCGGCCGGTAGCCGCGCATCGCGAGGCCGATCGCGGTGCCGATGATGCCGGACTCCGCGAGCGGGGTGTCGATGATGCGCTCGGACCCGAAGTCCTTCTGCAGGCCGTCGGTGACGCGGAAGACGCCGCCGAGGCGGCCCACGTCCTCGCCCATGACGAGCGACTTCGGCTGGGCCTCGAGCACGCGGCGCAGGCCCTCGTTGAGCGCCTTGACCATGGTCATCGTGGTCATCGGACGTCGCTCCCCTCGTCCAGGGAGGCCTGGAAGTCGAGCGCTTCGGCGCGCTGGGCCGCGATCTCCGCAGGCATCTCGGCGAACACGTTGTCGAACATCTCGGCGACCTCCGGGTCGGTCAGCGCCATGACGCGGGCGCGCAGCTCGCGGACGAGCTCGCCCGCCTCGGTGTCGATGCCGGCGAAGTAGGCCTCGTCGGCCAGCCCCTCGGCATCCAGCCACTTGCGGTAGCGGACGATCGGGTCCTTCGCGCGCCAGAAGTCCAGCTCGGCCGCGTCGCGGTAGCGGGTGGCGTCGTCGGAGGTGGTGTGGGGCTGCATCCGGTAGGTGTAGGCCTCCACCAGGCTCGGGCCCTCGCCGCGGCGGGCGCGGTCGAGCGCCGACCGCGTGACCGCGTAGGTCGCGAGGACGTCGTTGCCGTCGACGAGGATTCCGGGGACGCCGAAGCCCTCGGCGCGGCGGTACGGCGGCAGCCGGAACTGGCGGGCGTTCGTCTCCGAGATCGCGTACTGGTTGTTCTGGCAGAACAGCACCAGCGGGGCGTTGAACACCCCAGCCCAGATCAGCGCCTCGTTGAAGTCGCCCTCGCTGGTCGCGCCGTCGCCGTGGTAGACCACGACGGCCTCGCCGTCCTCGTTCCCGACCGCGCCGTCCATGGACACGCCCATGGCGTACCCGGCGGCGTGGAGGGTCTGGGAGGCGATGACGATCGCGTACATGTTGAAGCGGTCGGCGGCGACGTCGCGCCCGCCGAGGTCGGTCCCGCGGAAGAGCGCGAACGACGAGATGAGGTCAATGCCCCGGCACCACTGGACGCCGAGCTCCCGGTAGGCCGGGAAGACCGTGTCCTGGGCTTTGAGGGCGCGACCGGAGCCGACCTGCGCGGCCTCCTGGCCGAGCAGGCTCGGCCACAGGCCGAGCTGGCCCTGGCGCTGCAGGGCGGTGCCCTGGGCGTCCAGTTCGCGGGTGATGACGAGGTCGCGGTAGAGGCCGCGGTACTCCTCGTCGGTGAGGTCGAGGTCGTAGTCGGGATGCTGGACGCGCTGACCCTCCGGAGTCAGCAGTTGCACGAACTCTGGTTCGTTCGCTGAGGCGGGTTTCGGACGGCTCTTGGCCGTCTTCTTGGCAGGACGCTGTGTGTCGCCCATTGATGCCTCCTCATATTCGTATTCCGGTGTATCCAAGCATCCCAAAGTCTTGGGTGGTGCGCGCCATAGCCGCCGCCCCATTACTATTCGGGACGAGAGACTGACGCAGAGTAGTGATCGGTCGAGCCATCGACATCATCGGTCCTGAACGGCCGTTTCGTCGCACGGGGGTGGCGGGAAGGAGCGCGCGGTGCGCGGCAGAGGCAGCGACCAGGGGGGACGCTGGCCGGTGGGCATCTGGTTCGCCATGGTCGGCGTGAGCGCCGGGACCGTGGCGTGCTTCTCGCTGATCGGGTGGACCTTCGCGAGGGACCTCTACGGCGGCGGCGACGGCGCCGAACCCCTCGACTACGACCCGCAGACCGTCGTCATCGAAGCGGACGAGACCCCCGAACCGGTGGGCGTCGCGGGCGGCGACCCGGGTCCTGTCGACCCCGCCGAGCCCGGACCCGAACCGCAGATCGCCGTCAGCCCCGCCGAACCCCAGGCCGAGCGCATCGCCGAAGCCGACGGCGGGGGAGCGCCCCCGCGCGAGCCCAGCGACGACCGCGTCCCCGAGCAGAGCGCCCCGCCGCAGCTCGTCCCCGTCGGCGAGGACGAAGACGACTGCGGCCGTGAAGAAGCCGACGAACCCGAGCTCGTGCCCGACTGGGACGACGGCTGGAGCTGGGATGCCGGTCACAGCGACGGCTCCGGCTGGGACGATGACGAGTCGGCCGAACCCGATTTCGAAGCCGCCTCCGAGCCGGTCGAAATAGCCCTCTACCTCGAATTCGAGACCTCCTCCGACCCGCTGCCGGGCAGCGGGGACTGAACCGCGCCGACGCCGCCGCGCTCGCCCGAAGGGGTGAGTTGTGGGGAAGGCCACCCCGTAGCCGTAACTTGCATATGCGGATTGCCGTTACTCCTTCCGAGAGCGCGTCGCAATGACGAACGCACACGGATTTCTGTGGGGTACAAGCAGATGGACCACTTCTCCCGCACCATGCTCGCCTGTTCGGCCGAGGCGGGCCTGACCTCGACGGCCCTGACCCGGCACGTCCCCCTCCTCCGCCGCAACATCGGCAGCAGCGACCAGGTCTCCCTCCTCAGCCGCTGCGTCGGCTCCGACGGGCTCGGCAGCGGCGACCACGTCCTCATGCTCACCGGCGAGCGCCTGGTCGTCACCCGCCAGTCGCGGCTCCTCGGCCGCGTCCGCCTCTGCCTCGACGCCCCCGTCGCCGCGATCGAGAACCTGCGCTGGTCGGCCGACCCGGCCGGGCCCGGCGTCGAACTCAACTTCACCGTCCTCGAAGGACCCGGCGCGACCGAGCCGCACCGCTGGCACTTCTGGCTGCCGGCCACCCACGCCAAGCGGGTCTGGCGCATCGACGCCCTGCTCGCGCGCGCGTTCCGCCGCCCCAAGGCCGACGCCCGGCCCGCGGCCGACCGACTCGCCACCGCCTCGGTCTTCGCCGACCTCGACCTCGTCGACGAGACCGCATTGGAGCGGAGCGAGGACACCGTCGCGCTCGTGCGGGCCGAGAACACCGTGTCGCTCATGCGGCCCGGTCTCGTGCGTTCGGCGCTCGCCGAGGTGCTGCCTGTCGGCGCCGTGCACCCGACCAGCCCGTTCCCCGCCCCGGACCCGCGCCTCGCCGCCCCGGCCGAGCACGTCCACCGTTCGTCCCAGCCCTCGTTCCTGCCCCCGGTCGTGCAGGTCGACGGGCGTCCTTCCCCGATGCACTGCAACACGAACCGGCCGCGCCAGGCCCCCCGACCCGGCGGCTTCCAGCCGACCGGGCTCGAGACCACCATGGCCGCCGCGTGAACCCCCGCTGAGACCAGGATGCGGGCCGTGAGGCGGCTCGCGCGCGCCTCGGCAGGACGCCGCCCGCATCCTCGACCTGATCCCCCCGAAGTCCGAGGGGCCGGTGGACCATTCGGTCCACCGGCCCCTCGGTCGGTTCTCGGCGCTTACGCCCCGGCGGTCACCGGCGCAGTTCGGCGGTGCAGCACTTGACGGAGCCGCCGCCCTTCTTCAGCTCAGAGAGGTCGACCGGGACGGTCTCGTACCCGGCGTCGCGGAGCTTCTTGGCGAACCCGGCGGCCTCGGCGTTGACGACGACGTTGCGGCCGTCCGACACGAAGTTCAGGCCGAACCCGGCGGCGTCCGCGGCGTCGGCGATGACCGCGTCGGGGAAGAGCCGCTCCAGCAGGAGGCGGCTGCCCGGGGCGAAGGCCTCCGGGAAGTAGGCGATGTTCTCGTCGTCGAGGGGCGCGAGCGCGGTGTCGAGGTGGTAGTAGCGGGGGTCGACCAGGCGCAGCGAGACGACGGGGCGGCCGAACACGTCGGCGGCCTCGGCGTGGGCGCGGGCGTCGGTTCGGAAGCCCCAGCCGGCGAGGATGAGCCCGCGGCCGGGCAGGTAGGTGAAGTCGCCTTCGCCCTCGTTGACGAACTCGGGCTTGGCGTAGGTCCAGCCGGTGGTGCGGTACCACTTCTCGTGGGCGTCGGCCTCGGGGCGGCGCTCGGGGTAGCGGAAGCTCGCGCCGTAGGCGATCCCGTCGACGACGAAGGCGCCGTTGGCGGAGTAGACCATGTCGGGCAGGCCCGGCTCGGGCTCGATGGTGAGGACCTCGTGGCCGAGGGCGGTGTAGGCGTCGACGAGGGTCTGCCACTGGTCGCAGGCCAGGGCAGCGTCGACGGGCGCGGTCGTGTCCATCCAAGGGTTGATGGCGTACTCGACCGCGTAGTAGGCGGGGCGGCACATGAGGTACGTGCGGCGGCCGGGCGACCGGGTCGCGGGCGCCGCGGCAGGTGAAGAACGGTGTTTCTCCATGGCGCGAGTTTAGACAGCCCGAGCCCCTCCGGCACCACCCGCGGGCCCAGGACACACCGGAGTGTGACCAACGCACCTCACCAGGGGCGTTACCGAGGCATGCGAGGGATTTCCGCACCGGCTCGTTGCCGGGGTGTGCCGCGGTTTTCCGGGCCGGCTCGTTGCCGGGGCGTGCCGCGGGTTTCCGGGGCGCCCATTGCCGGGGCGTGCCGCGGTTTTCCGCGCCGCCTCCCGGGGGCCCCTCCCCCTCCCCCCCACCCCCGCCCACCCCCGCCCACCCCGCCCACCGGCATGCCGGTCTTCGGGTGATGCCGTTCGTGGTTCTCGGCGGCCTGGCCGTGGCTGCCGAGCTCTTCGTTGCTCCCGGTTCCCGGCGGCCTGGCCTAGGCCGCCGGGTCCGGCTATTCGACTGCTACCGGGCCTGCTCGGGATACCGCTCGGGCCGGGCCGAAGACCGCTGGGAGGCCGTTCGGGGTCTCGTTCACGTGGACCGTCACTTCAAGTTCGTCTACCTCGCATCCTTGGAACTCGGTCTCTGACTGCGCGACCATCTCCTGCGCCGCCGCGCACGCCTCGCCTTCGCCGAACAGGACCCTCGCGGCTCCTGCCAGCGCGGCGGCGTCCGCCGCGCCTTGGGCCCTGTGCCGGGCGGCGCTGGCCTGGCCGACGGAGATGAAGGCGACTGCCGCGAACAGGAGCGCTGCCGTGACTCCGGCCGCGAGCACCGTGGCTGATCCCCGTTCGGATTCGTTTCGGTCCTTTTTCATTGGGGCAGGCCCGGTTCCATCGGGGCTGCGGCTTGGGCGGTGATGTCCATCGGCGGTGTCAGCGGGCCGAGCGGTCGGACCGGTGCGGTGACTACGGCTCTGGCGACCGTGCCGTCACTCGATACTGCGACCGATGCGCCGTCGGGCAGGTAGGCGGCGGCGACGGCTTGGGCGTCTTCGCCTCGGGCCACTGCGATCGCGGCGCTGTTGGCCGCGTCGATGGCCCGGACCTTCATGCCGACTGCGGAGACCGCCCACAGCCCGAGCGCCAGCACTGCGACCACGGCGGGTAGGGCCGCCGCCAGTTCGGCGGTCACGAACCCGCTTTCGGCGCCTCGGGGGTCGCAGTTCTGCGCGCTGGCTGCTCGGCTTCGGCGCGCTCTCGCCGCTTGCTTGCGTCCAGGGCCGCAACCTACTTCGGCCGCTTCCTCGCCCGCGGGTGGTCGTCCGCGCGGGCCTCTTGCCCTGGCGCGACGTTGCGGTGCTTGCTCCGATTCGGGCCTCCGGCGTGCGATTCGGGTTGCGGGTGGGGGAACCTCCGCCTGGATCTGGCTTCTCGGCGCGGTGCTGCGGCTCGGTTTCATGAGAGGGCCCGTTCGATCAGGTCGGACAGGGCGCTCTGCACCGGGCCAGAGGTGAGCACCTTCAGGAGGACTCCGGCGAAGGCCACGGCGGCGAGCGTGCCGACCGCGTACTCGGCGGTACTCATGCCGCTCTCCCCGCGCATGCGGGAGGCGAATCGCTCGCCCCAGCTCGGTTTCGCGATGCCCTGCATGCGGCCCGGGCTCCATTCGTCCTCGGGCTTCCGGCGGGGGCTCGGGCGGCGCTTCGGCGGCGGGCGGTCGTCGGTGAGGTCGGAGGGTCCTGCGGTGATCGGGGTCCGGCTGCGGTTCGAGCCGGGTGACCAGGGTTCGGCCGGGTTCGGTTCGGTGCGGTCAGGTTCGCAGGTGCGGCCGCACGCGGGTCGCGGCTGGGTGCCGCCGGGTTCGCAGGCGGGTCGCCTGCGACTGTCGGGTCGGCAGGAGGCCTGGCTGGTGTCGGGTCGGGACGGTGCCCGGCGGTTGCTTGGGGTCGGGAGGGCCGTTGTGGTGTGGGTGTTCGCGTGCATCGCGGTTTCCTTTCTTCGGTTGCCGGGCGGTGTTGCCCGGGGATGGTGCGGTCAGAGGCCGGTGGCGAGCGTGTCGGTGACGATGCCGAGCACGACCGGGCCGATTCCGGCGATGACGAACGCGGGCAGGAAGCACAGGCACAGGGGGCCGACGAGGGCCACTGCGGCGCGTCCGGCGCGTTCTTCGGTTCGGGTGCGGAGGTCTGATCGGAGCGAGGCGGCGAGTTGTTCGAGTCCGGCGGCGATGGCGGCGCCGGAGTCGCCGGACCGGTCGAGTTGGCGGGCTAGGCGGGCCGCGCCGGGGAGTCTGCCGAGTTCGGGTAGTGCCTCGGAGGCGGTGGCGCCCAGGTGGATCGCTCCGGCGAAGCGGTTGAGGCGGTCGCCGATCTCGGGGTCGTCGGTTTCAGCGACGGCGAATGCGGCCTGCGGGAATGGTGCTCCGGCGCGCATGCAGGCGGCGAGGAGGTCGAGTGTCCAGGGCCAGGACGGTGCGAGTCGGTCGGCGGCGGTTCGCTCGGCGCGGTCCGGGTCGGTGCGGAGGAGGCGTGCGGTGAGCCACCAGGCGCCGAAGCCCGCGATGATGCCGGTCGGGCCGCCGATGGCGAACGCGGTAGCGACGCCTGCGATAGGGCCGATGAGTTTGCGCAGCATCAGGTGCTCCTCGGGTTGACGGAGTTGATGAGGGCGCCGGTCCAGGCGAGACCCGCGGCTTGGAGGGCCATCGCGGTGGCGGCCGCGCCGAGCCCTGCGGGGGTCGCGAAGAGGAACGCGACGGCGTCGACGCCTAGGGCGGCCTCGCCGAGTGCGACTCCTGCGACGGGCAGGGCGACGAGGAGCGCGGCGGTGGCTCGGATCGAGGCCGTCTGGGCCCCGGCTCGGCCGGCGGCCTGGTCGTCGTCGCGAAGGTGGTCGGCGAATCGGCGACAGAGTTCCGCTGCGGGGGCGCCGAGTTCGGCGGCGATGCGGAGGGCGGCGCGGAGCCGGTGTGCGGTAGCGGCGGCTTCGGCGGGCCATTCGGGTTCGGCGGCGGCGATGGCGCGGGCCGGGTCGGTTCCGGCGGCGAGGTCGGCTGCGAGGCTGGCGACGGTGTCGGCGGCGGCGCGGCGGGCTTCGCGGTGGCGTTTGCGGCGCAGGGAGAGGTGCCAGGCGATGGCCGCGGCGGCGGTGTAGATCGCCGCGATCGCTGCGGCAGTGGATGCTGCGAGCGGGCCGAGTCCGCCGTCGTGGCGGTATCCGGCTAGCCAGGCGGCTACGGCGGCGACAAGGAGCGCGGCGATCGCGGCAGTGGTCTTGGGCCGGTTGGTGATCAGCGCGTTGGCTATGGCGGTCATGCGGTATCTCCTTCCCGGTGTCGGTCGGTCATGGGAGTTGTTCGGCTGCATGTGCGGCGTGCTTCCGATGGCGGGATCGCGGCCATTCCGGTGGGGCATGGCTGGTGGAGCAGGAGAGCGGGTCCGGTGTGGGCGCTGCGGCGGGAGCGGTCGGTCCGGTTGCGCACCCGCCGCGACGAGGGCGGCGAGGGAGCGATGGTTGCGGGCGTCGCGTTCCCGCGGACCGTCGGTCGGTGTGATCGCGCGGTCCGCGTCGTGTTCGAGGAGGGCGGATCGACCGAGGGCGGTGTGTCGACTGGGGACTTCGGAGGGCGGTCTCGAGGGTCGGCTGGTTTCGCATGGTGTGCTGCCGTATGGCGGGTGCGGTCGTCTGCGGTGAGCGGAGGGGCGGTGTCGGCGGCTGGTTCGATTCGGATGGTGCTCATGCGTTTCGCTCCCTCAGGAGGCGTTCGAGGATGCCCGCGCTCGGGCCCGGTCCGTGACGGGTCCAGGCGGTCGAGACGGTGAGCGGCTGTGTTCTCGGGCCCGTTTCGATCAGGGCGATCTCGGCGACTTGGCGGCCGGTGCCGTTGCGTCGCAGGTGGATGATGACGCGGAGTGCGGCCACGAGCTGGGCGTGGAGCCCTTCGCGCGGCAGTCCGTGCGGGAGCGCGAGGGCTTCGAGCCGCGCGGGCGCGTCGGCGGCTGCGTTGCAGTGCAGGGTGCCCGCGCCGCCCTCGTGGCCGGTGTTGAGTGCGCCGAGCAGTTCGATTACTTCGGCGCCGCGGCATTCGCCGACGACGATCCGGTCGGGGCGCATGCGCAACGCCTGCCGGACGAGCGCGGCGAGGTCGACTGCGCCCGCGCCCTCGATGTTCGCCGGGCGCGATTCGAGGGTGAGCGTGTGCGGGTGGTCGGGTGCGAGTTCGGCGGCGTCTTCGACGATGACGATGCGTTCTTCCTTGGGCGCGTTGGAGAGCAGGCTCGCCAGGAGTGTGGTCTTGCCCGTGCCGGTGCCGCCGGTGACGACAAAGGCGAGGCGGGCCTTGACGATGCGCAGCAGGAGGTCGGCCATGTCGGCGGTGAGCGTGTCCGCTTCTACGAGCTGGGTGAGCGTGAACGCCTTGGACCTGTGGGTGCGGAAGGACAGGTACGGGCCGGTGGTGGCGATCGGTGCGAGCACGGCGTGGAACCGGGTGCCGTCGGGCAGCCGCACGTCCGCGTAGGGGCTGCCCGCGTCGAGGCGCCTCCCGGCGGCCGCGGCGAGGCGGCAGGCGAGGGAGCGGATCGTGTCGGGTGTGCCGAGGCGGATCGCGGTGGGGTGCAGGCCTTCGCCGCGGTCGGCCCAGACGCCGCCGGTGCCGTTGACGACGACGTCGGTGATGTCGGGGTCGTCCAGGAGCGGCTGGAGCGGGCCCGCGCCGATGAGGTCGTCGCGCAGTGCCGCGGAGAGCTGCAGGAGCGAGGCCTGGTCGGGTGGTGCGGCCCCGGCGGCGCACAGGGCCCGGACGATGTCCGCTTTGGCCGTGCCGCGGTCGCGGGCGGGCCGGGTCTGGGCGGCGAGCTGGCGGCGGACGCGGGCGAGGAGGTCGAGGTTCATCGGGCCGCGCCGGTCCGCTGGGGGCCGCGCAGGGCGAGTTCGCCCCGGGAGCGCGGTGCGGTGAGGACCGCGGTGAGATCGCGGATGCCGCGCCCGACCCTGCCCCGGGGTACGCGGCCTTGGCGCAGGAGGACGGGGAGGCGCCGGTCGGTGGGGACGGTGCCCCGCACGGGAGGTTCGAGCCAGTCGGCTTCGCGCGGGCCGTCCCAGGTGATGCGGGCCGGTTTCGGGTCGGCTTCGCCGCGGAGGACGACGCCGAGGTGGGGGTTGTGGAGGCCGTAGGCGGTCGTGACGCTGCGGGCGGCCTCCCAGGAGCGGGCGCCGGGTCCGAGGGCGACCGCGACCGAGCGGGCGGCGGTCGCGGCGAGGGCGGCGGCGTCGGTGCGGGTGCGCGGGAGGTCGACGACGACGAGGTCGGCGGCGAGCCGGGCGGCGCGCAGGACCCGGTCGAGCGTGTCGGCGCTGACTTCGGCGGGGTTGCGCGGGTCGGGGCCGATCAGGTGGAGGCCGCCGCGTTTGGGGAGGCCGCCGAGGAGCCGTTCGGGGTCGAGCGGGCCGGTGCCGTTGGCGAGGGAGGGCCAGCGCCAGCCGGGTCGGGCGGCGAGTCCGGCGGGGGTGTCGATGCCGCCGCCGGTGTGGTCGAGGTCGATGAGGACGGTGGTGCGGCCGTCGCGTGCGGCGTCGGTGGCGGTGGCGAGCGCGAGGGTGGAGGCGCCGGCGCCTCCGTGTCCGGCGACGTGGGCGATGACGGGTGCGGGTTCGACGTCGAGGACGGTGCGGATGAGGAGGTCGGTGAGGAAGTCGTCGGCGTCGGGGAGGGCGACGACGCTGGTGGCCTGCATCTGGATGGCCATGGGCCACAGGAGGGAGGTGTCGTCGGCGTCGCCGCCGAGCCAGGACATGGTGGTGCACAGGAGGAGTGGTTCGCGGGGCGGGAAGTCGCAGGCGATGCATTCGGGGGCGAGGTCGGGGCCGACGAGGACGAGCGGGGCGCGCTGCCAGTGGGTTTCGGCGTCGCGGGGGTGGTGGATGCGGCGGAGGGGGTGGCCTGCGGTGGCGGCGAGTGGTGCGACGGCTTCGGCGAGGCGGTCGTCGGTGGTGACGAGGAGGGATTCGGTGGCGGGTGCGGCGGTGGTCGTGGTGCGGTCGAGTGTCGCGGCCATGGCTACTCCTACGTTCTGTGCTGTTCATGTGCCTTGGAGTAACCATGACCGGGATCGGCGGGGGACGGCAAGGGGCAATTTTCAAGCTGTGGATAACTTCTGGCTTTTCTGGATTATTCGGACATTGCTTGGCAGGCAAGGTGATGAGCGCTCATGAGTCTCCTGTGGATAACCCGGCGTGTCGTTCGCGAGGGCGGCTCAGACGCGACGAGGGACCGTCCCCTGGTGGGGACGGTCCCTCGGTTGAGAAGTCGCTCCGGCTACTCGGGGCGGATGCCCCAGACGCCGAACCAGGCCTCGCTGGGTGAGAGCTCGACGAGGTCCTCGCCGGTGGCGAGGGCGTTCGGCGGGCAGGTGGTCGGCTCGATCGCGACGGAGCCGCGCTTGCGGTCGCCGTCGAGGCCGTCGGCGGTGTAGATGTGGCACCAGCCGAAGGACTCGTCCATCCACACGGTGACGGCCTGGCCCGAGACCGGGTCGGCGAGGCGCACTTCGGCCTTGCCGTCGGAGCCGCGCTTGAGGTCGCCGTAGCAGTCGTCGATCACCAGGTCCTTGAGGACGGTGGGGTCGCCGAAGTCGGCCTCGCCCGAGCCGACCGGGATGCTCTGCTTGTCGAGCTTGAGCTTCTTGGCGGCCGGGACGTGGAGGGTGGCCTCGTCGATCCGCTCCAGGGAGCCGGGGATGAGGTAGGAGTGGGTGCCGAACCCGAACGGCGCGGTCTTGTGGCCCGGGTTGGAGACGGTGTGGGCGGCGCGCAGGCCGCCGGGGCCGATCGACCAGCGGGTGCGCAGGTGCAGGGTCCAGGGGTACCCCAGGCGCGCGGGCAGGCGGCATTCGAGGGTGACCGAGGTCTCGGTGACGTCGACGGCGGTCCACTCGGCCCACGCTACGAAGCCGTGGAGCGAGGTGTTCGTCTCGATCTCGTTGATCGGGAGCTGGTAGTCGGTGCCGTCGTAGGAGTACTTGCCGTCGCGGGTGCGGTTGGGCCAAGGGGCCAGCATGTGGCCGGACCAGCCGGGCGCGAGCTCCTCGTCTCCGTAGGACATGACGACCGGGCGGCCGCGGTAGGTGTACGAGCGCACGCCACCGCCGACAGCGACGATGGTGGCCTCGTGGTCGTTGTAGGCGATCACCCATTGCTCGCCGGACAGCGCCATAGGGGGTACCTCCGTGTCGTTATCGGTGGGCGGGATGTGCTTTGACGTTAGCTCATGTCCGATGACCTGCGGCACGCGTATCGATGTGGGCGAGATCGCATGAAACCGTTGAAACCAACAAGACCCATTATTGAAACCCTCCCAACGAAACGGTCAAACCAGTATAAACCACCAGGCTCACGATCGTTGTCTCATATTTTGCGCACCTTCTGTACCGCCATTCAGGATCACCCTCGACCCGTGGCCACTTCCGTCAGCCACCGCATTGAGGCACCATTTCCAGATAACTACGAACCGTCGCCTCCCGGAAGCCCCCGGTCGGCAACCACAGGGACAACACACTCAGGAGTACAACGATGTCTGAGTTCAAGCCCGGCCTCGAAGGCGTCATCGCCTTCGAAACCGAGATCGCCGAGCCTGACAAAGAGGGTGGATCGCTCCGCTACCGCGGTGTCGATATCCAGGACCTGGTCGGCCAGAGCACCTACGGCGACGTATGGGGCCTCCTCGTCGACGGCAAGTTCGGCAACGGCCTGCCCGCCGCCGAACCCGTGCCCGTGCCCGTCTCCTCCGGCGACACCCGCGTCGACGCCCAGGCCGCGGTCGCCATGCTCGCCCCCTACTGGGGCCTCCAGCCGCTGCTCGACATCGACGACGAGACCGCCCGGGACGATCTCGCCCGCGTGTCGGTCACCACGCTGTCGTTCATCGCCCAGTCGGCCCGCGGCTCCGGCCGCCCCGCCGTGCCCCAGTCGGAGATCGACAAGGCCGGCACCATCACCGAGCGCTTCATGCGCCGCTGGCGCGGCGAGCCCGACCCGGCCCACGTCAAGGCCGTCGACACCTACCTGATGTCGGCCGCCGAGCACGGCATGAACGCCTCCACCTTCACCTCCCGCGTCGTCGCCTCCACCGGCGCCGACGCCGCCGCCGCGATCTCCTCCGGCATCGGCGCGCTCTCCGGCCCGCTCCACGGCGGCGCCCCCTCGCGCGTCCTCCACATGATCGAAGGGGTCGAGAAGTCCGGCGACGCCGAGGGGTACGTCAAGAACCTCCTCGACTCCGGCGAGCGCCTCATGGGCTTCGGCCACCGCGTCTACCGCGCCGAGGACCCCCGCTCGCGCGTGCTCCGCGCCGCCGCCAAGGAACTGGGCGCCCCGCGCTACGAGGTCGCCGAGGCGCTCGAGTCGGCCGCGCTGGCCGAGCTGCGCGCCCGCAAGCCCGACCGCGTGCTCGCCACCAACGTCGAGTTCTGGTCCGCGGTGCTCCTCGACTTCGCCGAGGTCCCCGCCGAGCTGTTCACCCCGATCTTCACCTGCGCCCGCGTGGCCGGCTGGAGCGCCCACATCCTCGAGCAGAAGAAGCTCGGCCGGATCGTGCGCCCGTCCGCGACCTACGTCGGCCCCGGCCCCCGCAAGCCCGAAGAGGTCGAGGGCTGGCAGTAGCCGAAGCATCGAAGCGGCCCGCGCCGCCCCGCAAGGGGTGACGCGGGCCGCTTTTCCGCGTCCCGCATGAGGACTCGTCTCATATGGGCGCGTTCGGGATACGATCGACCGGTCACGGCGACGCCCTTCCGCCAGCGATCAATCGAACACCCAAACACCCACCCGAACGGGACGCGCCATGCCCTCCCCCCGGCCCCTGCCGCTGCGCCGCCGCGACCTCCTCGTCGGCGGCGTCGCCGGGCTGGCCGTGACCGCCGCGGCCGCCGAGAGCGCCTGGTCCCTGCGCGAAGCCGCCAGCGCCGGCAAGATCCCCGAACCGGTGCGCGACGGCCCTGTCCACATGCAGATCGTCGCCCACCCCGACGACTGCCTCTACTTCATCAACCCGCGCGTCGCCCGCGTCCTCGACGACGGCGCCGGACTGTGCACCGTCGTGCTCACCGCGGGCGAGGCCGACGGGCGCAACTCCTGGGAGGCCGCCGCCCCCGCCGACTTCGCCGGGTACGCCGCCGCCCGCGACAACGGCCTGCGCCGCGCCTACGCCCACCTCGCCCTCGGCGACGCCGACGCGCCCTGGGACCACTACCTCGCCGCGCTTGACTCCGGGCAGGACGTCGAACTGTGCGTCCTGCGCGACAAACCCCAGGTGCACCTGGTCTTCTGCTCGCTGTGGACGAACCTCGGGCGCATCACCGGCGAGTTCACGCGCCTCCTCGCCCTGTGGGAGGGCCGCCTCGACGACTCCCTGGTCCTGCCGCCCACGGGCTCGCCGCTCACCGCGGAGTCGACGGTGGACCGGGCGACCGTGCAGGCCACGCTCGTCGAACTGCTCGAGCGGTACCGGCCCGCCGCCGTCAACACCCTCGACCCCGACCCCGACCTGATCACCGGGGAGCGGCTCGGCGCCGAGCAGTCCGGCTACTCCGACCACATCGACCACACCGCCGCCGCCCTCTTCGCCTGGGAGGCCGTGCGCGCCTGGGGCGGGGCCCGCACCGTCGAAGCCTGGCGCGGCTACTACAACCGCCGCTGGCCCGGCAACCTCGGCGGGGCCGACCTCGAACGCAAGGGCCGCGCGCTCGACGTCTACGCCTGGAACGACGGCGCCGACTGCGGCCACCCCGTCGGCTGCGGCGACCGCCTCATCGCCGGGCCCGGCGCGGGCACCACGTACGGGCACGCCACGCACCCGCGTTACACGGCGGCCGTGGCCGCCGCCGAGGTCGACGGCCTCATCCGCCCGGTCACCGTGCGCGACAACACCCTCCAGGTCCTCGGCGACGACGGCTGGGAGGACCTCGGCGGCCCCGACACGCTCCCTTCGCTCGACCGGGCCGGGACGAAGGTGTACGCGATCAGCGCCGACCACACCCACGATCCGGCCACCCACGTGCGCGACGTCCACTGCTACGACCTGGTCTCCGGCCAGTGGCAGCTGCTGGGGAACCCGGCCGGGCACGGCCCCGGCGCCCGCGTCGTCGGGCAGGTCGCCGCCGCCGACGACGGGCACACGTCGCTGGCGTGCGTGCGCCACCCCGAGGGCGGCCTCGCGGTGCGGGTGCGGCCCGAAGGCGGCGAGTGGGCCGCGTGGACGCGGCTCGACGGACCGGCCGTGCACGACGCCCCCGCCGCGCTCGCCGCCGACGGGGCCTTCCACATCATCGCCGCCACCCCCGACAACGTGGCCGTGTGGGAGGGCGACGGGGTCGAATGGGCCTCGCGGATGCTCGACCTGCCGGGCGCTGAGGGGCTGCCGTTCGCGCCCGCGAGCGCCGTGACCGCCGTGCAGGCGCCCGACGGGCGGATCGTGCTCGCCTCGCGGGTGGCCGGGTGCAGCGATGTGGCGCTCCACTTCGGGCGCGGCGAGGTGTGGACGGGGGTGCGCGTGCCGCTCGAGGGCGGGGTGCTCGCTCCGGCGCTGGCGATCGGGCCGGAGGGGGCGCTCGCGGTGGCGTGCGACGACGGGACCGGGGCTCCGGCGGTGCTCGTGCTGGCCCTGGCGGACCTGGAGGCGGCCGGGCCCGGTGGTTTCGGGCTGCTGTCGCGGCCGTGGACGCGGGGGGACGTGACGGTGGTGAAGCGACCGGCGGCGGCGTTCGGTTCGGACGGTGCGCTGCGGCTGTGGGCGGTCGGCTTCGACGGCGAGCTGTGGACGGCCGAGACCGAACCTGGCGGCGAGCCCCCGACGGGCTGGTCCCGCGCGGACTGACGCGGCGAGGATTGGGCGGTTCTCGGCGGGTCTTCGCAAATCGGACATCGGAGGCGCCCCCGAATCGATGATCCCCGACGGGTACGACACCGCCCGAGTAGTCCGGGCGGCCCGGGCGGTGTGATCTCAGCTGACGGCCGGGCCTGCCCCGGCCGGTCGCGGGAGCGGAACGCGGGTTTACAGTGAGCCCAGGACCGACCTCAGAACGGAGCCGACAGTGACCGACCCGATCACCATCCCCGCAGAGCTGCTGCCCGCCGACGGGCGCTTCGGCTCCGGCCCCTCCAAGGTGCCGTCCGAAGCGATGAGCGCGCTGTCCGGACTGGGCAGGTCCGTCATGGGCACCTCCCACCGCCAGAAGGCGGTCAAGGCCGAGGTCGGGCGCCTGCGCGCCGGGCTGGCCGAGTTCTTCTCGCTGCCCGACGGCTACGAGGTCGTCCTCGGCGTGGGCGGCGCGACCGCGTTCTGGGAGGTCGCCGTGTTCGGCCTCATCGAGGACCGGGCGCAGGCCGCCAGCTTCGGCGAGTTCGGCTCGAAGTTCGCCAAGGCCATCAAGATCGCCCCGCACCTGGGCGACCCGACGATCGTGAACGCCGACCCGGGCACGGCCGCGTACCTGTCCTTCGAGGACGGTGTCGACGCGTACGCCACCCCGCACAACGAGACTTCCACGGGCGTGGCCGTCGACGTCAAGCGCGTCACCCACGACGGCGCGCTCATGCTCCACGACGCGACCTCCGCGGCGGCGGGCCTCCCGGTGGACCTCACCGAGACCGACTGCTACTACTTCGCGCCGCAGAAGGGCCTGGCCTCCGACGGCGGCCTGTGGATCGCGGTCATGAGCCCGGCCGCGATCGAGCGCGCCGAGCGCATCGCCGCCTCCGGCCGGTACATCCCGGCGTTCCTGGACCTGAAGACCGCGATCGACAACTCGCGCAAGGACCAGACGTACAACACCCCGGCGGTGGCCACGGTCGTGCTCGCCGCCGAGCAGGTGGACGCGCTCAACGCCGCGGGCGGCCTGGACGCGGCCGCGAAGCGCTGCGCCGAGTCGGCCGGGGCCCTGTACTCGTGGGCGGACGCCCGCGAGTTCGCGAACCCGTTCGTGACCGATCCCGCCCTGCGCTCGAACGTGGTCGCCACGATCGACTTCGAGGGCGTGGACGCGGCCGAGATCGCGAAGGTGCTGCGCGCCAACGGGGTCGTCGACACCGAGCCGTACCGCAAGCTGGGCCGCAACCAGCTGCGCATCGCCACGTACCCGGCCGTGGACCCGGCGGACACCGTGAAGCTGACCGAGGCGATCGACTTCGTGGTCGAGCAGTTGGGCTAGTACCACCCCCTATCCGATTGTGGCTGATGCAGTTCGGCTGGTCGGGCGGAGCGGCACCCGCATGACGCTCCACCCGACCGCTTCGAAGGTATCGGAGGGGTACGACATTTGCTGAACGCGCTGCGGGACCGGTCCTGTTCGGACCGGCCCCGCAGCGCGTTTCCGCTGTCAGAAGCCGAGGCGGCCGTAGTCGCCGAAGGCCTCTTCGACGTCGTCGAGTTCGATCCCGTAGCGCGACAGGTGGTACTCGTGGCTGCGGCGCATGCCGGGGCGGGCGAGGACCTGCTCGAGGTTGGCCTCCTCGGTCTCGGTCCAGGCCAGGCCGAGGCGCGCGAACAGCTTGGGCATCAAGCCGTGCGGGTCGGCCGTGAACGAGTGGTACGGCACGTCCACGAAGCGTTCGCGCGAGGCCGCCGAGCGCACCGCGCGCGCCTGGGCGACGCCCTTGCCGAAGATGTCGAGCCACTCCGGGCCGATCTTGGAGGGGTCGTACGCGCGGTGGTGCAGCGCCCGCCCGGTCTCCACAAGGGAGCACCAGGAGCCCATGACCGTGGAGGGGTCGCGGTGCATCCACACGACCGTGGCGTCGTCGAAGACCTTGAGCAGCACGTCGAGGTTGAACAGGTGGAACGGCGACTTCAGGACCCAGCGCCGGCGCGGCTGGTGCCACTGGAGCACCTGCAGGACGCGCTTGAGGTGCCCGTAGTCCTCGGTGTAGTCGCGCTCGTCGACCCAGCGGCGGTAGGCGGGCATCGTCGCGCGGGTGATGAACTGGTACCCGTGCGGCAGCGCGAACACGCACTCCTCGGGCTGCATGGCGTTCATCGGGTGGATGAGGTCCCACACGGGGGAGGCCTTGCTCGCGAGGGACGCCATCGTCTGGGCGTCCTTGATGAGCTTGTCGCGCAGCTTCGGGTCGATGTCGCCGCGGTGGGTGTTCATGAGCTCCCACATGAGCGGGGCCCGGTTCCCCTCGGGCTGGATGAGGATCTTGTGGGTGACGGTGGTGGCCGTGCGGGGCAGGCCGACCACGACGATGGGGCGCTCGATCGGCTCCCGGGCGATCTCGGGGTGCTCGTTGATGAGCCGCTCGACGCGCAGGTGGTTGGTCATGCGGCGGGTCAGGTCGTCGATGAAGCCCTGCCAGCCGACCATCGAGAGCGTGTCCTGCTTGGCGACCTCGCGCAGCAGGAACCGGTACGAGTCGACGAACTCCTGGGCCACCGCGGAGTCCGCCTCGGCCTGGTGCTCGGCCTTGTGGACCATCCGGTCGAAGACACTGTCCACACGGGATCTCTGGGACGAGACCCGTGGAGCGCTGATGGTGTTGACGGCGGTGAGCCAGCGGGCGGTGCGGCGCATGGGGCCTCCAGAGCAAAGGGGTTCCAACACGAAGAGTTTTTCATGCCCGTCCGGCCGTTCGCGTTCCGCTACATTGGGTCCGTGGAAGAAGCCCCCGACCTCGAACGCCTCCGGCTGCTGCCCGAGCTCATCGAGCACCAGCGCGTGCGCACCACCCCGGTGAAAGCCAGCGACTTCGCGATGCCGATGACCGAACCGCGCCCGTGCCGGGCGACCGCGCAGCGCCTCACGTTCGACGACGGCTCCCACCTGTTCGCGAAGCTCAACGAGCACGCCCCCGCCGATTACCTTGCGGCCGAAGCGAACGGGCTGCGGTGGCTGCGCGAGGCCACGCCCGCGGCCGTCCCGCTGCTCTACGCCGACGAGCGGCTGCTCGTCGAACCGTGGATCGAACCGGCCGCGCCGACCCGCGAGCACGCCGAGGAGCTGGGCCGCGAGCTCGCGGCCATGCACGACGCGGGCGCCGAGCGGTTCGGCGCGCCCTGGCGCGGCTACATCGGCGAGACCTTCCTGGACAACGACCCGGCGGGCGAGACCTGGCCGGAGTGGTACGCCGCCAAGAGGATCGAGCCGTACCTCAGGCCCTCCCGCGACAACGGGGCGCTCGACGCGGCCGACGTTGCCGCCCTCGAGGCCCTGGGCGCCAAGCTCCCCGAGCTGGCCGGGCCCGAGGAGGGGCCCGCGCGCACCCACGGCGACCTGTGGTGGGGCAACGTGCACTGGGGCGCCGAGCGGGCCTGGCTCATCGACCCGGCCGCGCACGGCGGCCACCGCGAGACCGACCTGGCGAACCTGCGCATGTGGGGCGGCGTGCCGATGTTCGACGCCGTCATCACCGGGTACACCGAGGTCCACCCGCTGGACGCGGGCTGGGAGGCGCGGACGCCGCTCCACCAGCTGTTCCCGCTGCTGGTCCACACGACCCTCTTCGGGCGCGCCTACCGCGACCAATTGATGGGAAACGTGTCTCACTTTACGAAACTGTCATATTGACGAACTAGGCTCGACGCATGGCAGCACCGACTCCGACCCAAGGGACCGCGAACGCGCCGTCCGCTGCTCTCGGCCTGCGCGACCGGCACGGCCGCACCGCCACCGACCTGCGCGTCTCCCTCACCGACCGGTGCAACCTGCGCTGCACCTACTGCATGCCCGAAGCCGGGCTCCCCTGGCTGCCCAAACCCGAGCTCCTCACCGACGAGGAGGTCTCGCGCCTCGTCGGCATCGCCGTGCGCGACCTCGGCGTCAACGAGGTGCGGTTCACCGGCGGCGAACCGCTCCTGCGCCCCGGCCTCGTCGACATCGTCGGCGCTGCCGCGGAACTCGAGCCGCGCCCCGAGATCTCCTTGACCACCAACGCGATCGGCCTCGAACGCCTCGCCGCGCCGCTCGTGGCCGCCGGGCTCGACCGCGTCAACGTCTCCCTCGACACCCTCGACCCGGGCACGTTCAAGGAGCTCGCCAAACGCGACCGCCTCGCCGCCACCCTGCGCGGCATCGAGGGCGCGGCCGCCGCCGGGCTCGCGCCCGTCAAGCTCAACACCGTGCTCATGCGCGGCGTCAACGACACCGAGGCGCCCGCGCTGCTGCGCTTCGCGATCGCGCACGGCTACCAGCTGCGGTTCATCGAGCAGATGCCGCTCGACGCCGCGGGCGTGTGGCGCCGCGACGAGATGGTCACCGCCGCCGAGATCCTCGAAGCCCTCAAAGCCGAGTTCGACCTCGTGCCGGACCCGGCGCACCGCGGCTCGGCGCCCGCCGAGACCTGGCTCGTGGACGGCGGCCCCGCGAAGGTGGGCGTCATCGGCTCGGTCACGCGCCCGTTCTGCGGCGACTGCGACCGCACCCGGCTCACCGCCGACGGGCAGGTGCGCAACTGCCTGTTCGCGCGCGGCGAGACCGACCTGCGCGGGCTCCTGCGCGACGGCGCCCCTGACGCGGAGATCGGCGCGCGCTGGCGCGAGGCGATGTGGGGCAAGCTCCCCGGGCACGGCATCGACGACCCGTCGTTCCTGCAGCCTGCACGGCCGATGTCGGCGATCGGAGGGTGAACGTGGTGACGGTGCGGTATTTCGCGGGTGCGAAAGCAGCGGCGGGGACCGGCGAGGAGCAGGTGGCCGCCGCCGACGTCGCGGAGTTGAAGGCGGTGCTCGGGCAGCGGCACGGGCCGGTGCTCGACAAGGTGCTCTCCGCCTCGACGCTGCTGGTGGACGGCCTGGCCGCGAAGGACCCGGCGACCGTGCTCCCGGCAGGGGTGACGGTGGAGGTGCTGCCGCCGTTCGCGGGCGGGTGAGGGCTGTTGGCGGCGCGGGCGCGGCGGGAAACGTGAAAGCGGATATTCCGGATTTGTCCCCGGGGTGGCCCCCTGTCCGACACGGTACGCGGAGGGTCCGACAAGCCCTCGTTCGCGAGGGTGTTTCGCTGTTGGAGGCGCGGCGCGCCCGGGCGGGAGCCGCTTCGGGGCTCGTGCCGTCTGTCTGCGAGGATGCATAGGTGCGCCGTCCTGATGAACGCAAGCAACCGCAGGTGGCGTCCCCGCTGTTCGAGCTCTCCGCCGGCATGCGGACCACCGCCGAGCGGCGGCGCCGCTCGCACCGGTCCCACCACTCCAGGTTCGCCCGCGAAGCGGTGCCCATGCCCGAACCGGCGCTGACGACCCGGACCCCGGACCCCTGGCTGGAGTCCGCGCCCCTGCTCACGGGCATGGACGAGGTCGGCGCGGGCCTGCTCGACTCCCTGGACGCCATGCAGCGCGTGGCCGCCTCCGCCGGTCGCGGCCCGCTGCTCATCAACGCCTCCCCCGGCACCGGCAAGACCCACCTCCTCATCCGCCGCGTCGCCTACCTCGTACAGGAACTGGGCGTGCCCGCCCGCCAGTGCCTGGTCCTGGCCGCGTCCGCCCACGGGGCAGCGCGCCTCCGCCGCGAGCTGGGCGCGCTCATCGGCCGCGAGGCCGCCTCGATCACCGTCGCCGAGTTCGACGACTTCGCCGCCGCGAGCCCGCCCGAGCTGGGCCACGTCTTCATCGACGACCTGCCGCGCATGCCGATGCGCCTGTTCCGCCAGGTCACCGAGCACCGCGGGGCCGAAGCGGACATCACGGCCACCGGCGACCCCGATTCGGCGCTCGTCACCGGCGAGCCCGCCGCGTTCGCGGCGTTCGGGGAGCAGTTCCCGCAGGCGCACGTGATGCGGCTGTCGCGCAACCACCGCAGCCCCGCCGCGGTGCTCGTCGCCGCCTCGCAGGTGATCGAGCCGATCAGCCGCGTCCCGGGCCGCCTCGTGCAGCCCGAGCGCCCGGCGCTCGAAGGCTCGGGGATCGGCCGGTGCTTCGCCGTGGACGCCGACGACGAGAAGCGCTTCGTCGAGGACCTCACCGACCGCCTCGCCGAGGCCGGGGTCGCGCCCGAGGAGCTCGCGGTGATCGGCCCCGACGGCATGTCCGTCGCCGAAGCCGCCGACGGCGAGTTCCGGGTGGTGTGCCTGACCGGGATGACCGCCGAGGACTGGCCGAACACGGCCGCGGCCCGCCGCGAGCTGTACGTCGCGCTCGGACGCACGAGGGACCTCGCATACGTCAGCCACACCGGCGCGGGCTCGCCGCTTCTGGCCGATGTGGACCAGGGGCTGTTCAGTCCATTCGGGATGGTCCCGCAGGACCGTTCGGGCCCTGAGCAGCCGCGACTGCTGTGAGGCCGCGATCGGGAGCCGTGCCGAGTTCCCACGCGATGACAGGCGTATGGGCCACAATAGTCGGGTAACCGCACTCTGACGCTGAGCGCATCCGCGCGCTGGGAGGCCCCGATGGAGCACACCGAAGAGGACACTGTGCCTCTGCACCGGCCGGATGCTCCAGGGTGGTCGCCGTTCGCACCTCCGGAAGTGAACGAGCAGTACGCGTCTGATGAAGTGCTCCAACCGCACAGCGCCCCAGAGGACGTCATGCATCAGCCGCACGCCGCCGGTCCCGTCCGCAACCCCCGCCAGGGCGACCACGTGCCGAGCGCGCCGCCGCCGCCCGCGACCCCCCTGCCCGGCCCGGCCGCCTCGTACGACTCGCCGCCCGCGCAGTACGAAGCGCCGCAGGAGCCCCGCCTCGACGACGGCTGGCCCGCCCCGCCCGGCGCGGCCCCCGTCGACTTCCAGGTCGGGGCGCCCCCCGCGCCCGCGACGCGCTCGAACGTCCCCGTCCCGGTGTTCCCCGACCACGCGGGCGCGCTCGAGCGGCTCGGCGTGACCGCCGACGACTTCGCGTCCCGCCGGGTCGTGCCCCCGCGCCCGCCCGTGGCCGAGACCGGCCTGCGCGGTGCGCTCCACCGTTTCAGCCTCGGCATGGTCGCCCTCCCGCCCGGCCCCCGTGAACGTTCCCGGCAGCGCGCGGTGGAGACCGTGCGCCGCAACTTCGGGGGCCTGCGCCAGATCACCGTCGTCAACCCCAAGGGCGGCGCGGGCAAGACCGTCGCTGTCCTCATGCTCGCCATGACGTTCGGCCGCCACCGCGGCGGCTACGTGCTCGCGTGGGACAACAACGAGACGCAGGGGACGCTGGGCATGCGGGCCCAGCAGGACTTCCACGTCCGCACCGTCCGCGACCTGCTGCGCGACCTCGACCACTTCCGGGGCCCCACGGGGCGTATCGGCGACCTCTCGCAGTACGTTCGCGCCCAGGGCGGCGCGATGTTCGACGTGCTCGCCTCCGACGAGTCCGCGACGGCCGGGGAGATGCTCACCTCGCAGGCGTTCGGCGACCTGCGCGAGGCGGTGTCGCGCTTCTACAAGCTCATCGTCGTCGACACCGGCAACAACGTGCGGGCGGCGAACTGGCAGGCGGCGATCGACGCGACCGACCAGCTGGTGGTGACGATGTCGGCCCGCAACGACTCGGCGGAGACCGCGGCGCGGATGCTCGACCACCTGGAGCAGACCGGCCGCCGCGACCTGGTGCGCGGCGCGGTGTCGGTGGTGTCGATGCCCGCCCACCGGAAGGACGTGGACCTGCCGGCCGTGCAGCGGCACTTCGCGGCCCGCACGAGGGCGGTCCTGCTCGCGCCCTACGAGAAGCTGCTCGACTCGGGCGAGCCGATCCGCTACGACTCGTTGAGCAAGGCGTCGTCGTCGGCCTGGCTGCGGATCTCCTCGGCCGTCGCCGAGGGGCTGTAGGCGGCGAGGAGCCCGACCAGTCCCGCCGCGGCGTCGGTCAGGCGCCGGTCGTCCTCGTCGGCGTGGCCGAGCACGAGCGCGCCCTGCACGAACACGAGGACGGTGCGCGCCAACCGGTCCGGGTCCGCCGCGGCAGCCATCTCGCCGCGCTCGACCGCCCGTGCCAGGATCGCGGCGAGATCGCGTTCGAGCTCCGTCCAGGCCTCCTGGACGCGGCGCATCGTGGCGGGGTCGTCGGCCAGCTCCACCGCGGCCCGCACCACGAAACCGCCCTCTTTGGAATGGCGGGCGACGACGTCGAGCAGGTCGGCCACGACCCGCGGCGCGTCAAGGCGCTCGTCGTCCTTGCGGTCGAGGGCGCGGTGGGCGATCGCCCGCAGTTCCGGCTCGGTGTCTTCCCTATAGCGGCCCAATGCGGTTATGTAGAGCTGGTGCTTGGAGCCGAATGCGGCGTAGAGCCCGGCGCGGTTCATGCCGGTCGCCGCGACGAGGTCCGACATGGAGGTGGCGGAGAACCCGCGCTCCAGGAAGACCCGTGTCGCAGCGCGAAGAACTCTGTCCAAATCGGCGTTCTTATTTCTGCTCACGTTGTGCACCGTATCGACACCCGGTGCTACGGGTCAATAACCGCAAGGCGAGAGTTCACTCGCGTGGCGCGAGTGAACGGCTGCACTGCGCGACCGGTCAGCTTGACACCCAGGGAATCCACCCGCGAGAATGACCCCAAACTGAACAGGCGCCAGGCGGGGGAAGTCCGGTGAAAGGCCGGCGCTGACCCGCAACGGTAGTCGCGGTCCGTCAACTCAGACAATCTGCCGAGCACCCTTCAATGCCGCTCGGTCCACCCGCGTGAGCCCGAATACCCGCCGACGCCATCCGAATTGTCAACGCCTGTCGTGGTCTACAGGCGCTTGCGGCGCCGCCGCCTGCCCGAAGACCCAACTCGCTCTAGGAAAGGTCAGGCAATTGCGCCACCTGCCCGCCCGACTGCTGGCCGCCGCCGCGGTCGTGCCCGTCACCGTTCTCGCCTCCGCCGCACCGGTTGAGGCCCAAGACGTCCCGTTCGCGCAGCCCGCCCAGGCCGCCGCGTCCTGGCTCGTCGCCCAGTCCGACGGCACCTCCTGGAACGGCGGGGACGTCTCGTCCTCGCTGGACGCCGTCATCGCCCTGGAGGCCGCCGGCGTCGGCGGCGACCAGGTCCAGGCCACCCTCGAGTGGCTCAACAGCAACGAGACGCTCTCGCCGTACGTGTATCCGACCGTGGAAGGCGCGACCGAGCCCGCGCTCAACGCCGGCGCCGCCGGGAAGGTCATGTACACCGTCGCGACCGGCGGCGGCGACCCGACGAACTTCGCCGAGATCCGCCTCGCCGACGAGGTCACCGCCTCGCAGGCCGAGAACGGCACCTACGGCGACGGCACCGCGCCGTCCACCGCGTGGGCCGTCCTCGGGCTCGCCCGCACCAGCACCCCGGCGGGCGCCGAGGCCGCGGCCGGACTCGCCGCGGTCCAGTGCCCCGACGGCGGGTTCAACTACGGCGACATCGACGGCGGCGACGACTGCGTCTCCGACCCCGACACGACCGGTCTCGTCGCGTCCGCGCTGGCGACGCTCGGCACCGACGCGGAGGCGCCGCTGACGGCCGCCGTGGCGTGGCTGGAGGCCGCGCAGGCCGAGGACGGCGGGTTCGACAACGGCTTCGGCGAGAACGCGAACTCGACCGCGATGGCCGCGCAGGCGTTCCTGGCGACCGAGCGGGCCGACGCCGCCGAGCGCGCCGTGTCGTTCCTGCTCACGCTCCAGTTCGGCTGCGACAGCGACGCGCCGGGCGCGATCATGTACACCGACCCGGAGGACCCCGAATTCGGCGAGGCCTCGCGCCTGCTGGCGACCGCGCAGGCGATCGTCCCGATCGCGGGCCAGGACCTCGCGAACCTCGACGCCACCGGCATCGAGGCCGCCGTGCCGGGCACGGGCTGCGAGAGCGCCAGCGCCGGTGACGAGACCTCGACTGAGGCCGCTGCCGATGAGGACGAGGGTTCGGCCTCCTGGGTGCCGTGGGCGATCGGTGCCGCCGTGGTGGTGCTCGTCGCGCTCATCGTCGCCTTCGCGCTGAAGTCCCGCAAGGGCGGCAGCGCCGGTGCGGCTCCGGCCGAGGACGCGACGCCTGCCGCTGACGAGGAGCCGAAGGGCGACTCGGACGAGCCGACCGGCGACGCTGACGGCGAAAGCGCTGACAGCGACGGCACCGACAAGCAATAGTCGGCACGTGCCCCGAAGCGAACGAAACACAGGCAGCGCCCGCCGATCCGGCGGGCGCTGCCTACGCGCTCTCACCGCATCGAACGGCGATGTCGTACCCGGATGGGACCCTTGGTTTCGGGGGCGTCGCGATCGGACACACCCGACCCCGGGGGGCGGACCCGGGAGCCGCCTCGCCGCTCTCGCCGCCGCGCTCCTTCTCTCTCTCCTCACCATCGCTCTGCCCGCCCTCCCTGCCTCAGCTCATGACGGCTGCCTCGAGGTCACAGTCGTCGTCGATTTCGGGACCCTCGCCGACGCGCCCGCGACCGGGTGCGCCGCCGATCCGGCGAACGGGCTGGACGCGCTCGTGCAGGCCGGGTTCTCCGTCACCGAGGTCGCCTCGATCCGCGGCATGGTCTGCCGCATCGACGAACTCCCCGAGAGCAACTGCGGCGCAGCGCCTCCCGCGAAGGAGTACTGGTCGTACTGGCGCGCCAACGCCGACGACGACACCTGGTCCTACTCGCCCGTGGGCGGCGCCGACGCGCACCCCGACGCGGGCGACGTCGAAGGCTGGGTCTTCGGCGACGGCTCGGCCGCGCCCGCGCTCACTCCCGCCGAGGCCGCCGAGTCGACCGAGGGCCACGGCCCGCATGACGAGGACGAGCGCTCGTTCACCTGGCTCATCGCCGTCGCCGCGCTCGCCGTCGTCGCCGCGCTCGCGATCTGGCGCATGCGCCGCGACCGGCGCGCATGACCGCTCCGCACCGGAACCCGCCCCGCCGCACCGCCCATCCCGTGGCCTGGTGGGGCTGGGCCCTCCTGCTCGCCACCGCCGCCGGGCGCACCGGCAATCCGTGGCTGCTGCTGCTCATCGTCGCCGTCGCGGGCCTCGTCGTCACCTGGTGCCGCGGCTCCGAACCCTGGTCGGGCGCCTACCGCGTCTTCCTCGTCATCGGCTTGAGCGCCATCGCGGTCCGCATGGCCTTCTACGTCGTCTTCGGCGGCTCCGACGGCCCGACCGTCCTCTTCACCCTCCCCTCCGCGACTCTCCCCGAGTGGGCCGCGGGCTTCCGCCTCGGCGGCGACGTCACCGCCGAAGGCGCGCTCGCCGCCGCCTACGACGGCCTCCGGCTCGCCACCCTCCTCGTCTGCGTCGGCGCGGCGAACGCGCTCGCGAGCCCCCGGCGCCTGCTCCGCTCGGTCCCGGCCGCACTGTACGAGGTGAGCGTCGCGGTCGTCGTCGCGTTGTCGGTCGCGCCCCAGCTCGTCGAGAGCGTCGGCCGGGTCCGCCGCGCGAGGGCGTTGCGCGGCAACACGAGTCGCAGCCCCGCGAACCTGATGCGCACGGTCGTCTCGCCGGTCCTGCACGACGCCCTCGACCGGTCGCTCGCGCTCGCCGCCGCGATGGCCTCGCGCGGGTACGGCCGCGCCGCCGGGATTCCGGCCCCGGCCCGCCGCACCACCAGCGCGTCGCTCCTCATCGGACTCATCGGGCTCTGCGCGGGCGCGTACGTGCTCCTGGGCGCCGGGACGCCCGCGCCGCTGGCCTGGGCGATCGTCGCCGTCAGCGCCGCTGTCGCGGCGTTCGGGATCGCGTTCGCCTCCAAGCGGGTCCCGCACACCCGCTACCGGCCCGACCGCTTCGGCGCCCGCGACTGGCTCGTGGTCGCGTCCGGCGCGGCCGCCGTCGCCGGGACCGTCCTCAGTGGCATGTACGAGCCTTCGGCGCTGTGGCCCGCCACGAACCCGCTCTCGGTGCCCGAACTGCCGATGTGGGGCGCGGGCGGCATCCTCCTCGCCACCGCGCCCGCCCTGCTCGTGCCGTCCCCAAGAGGAGGAACACCATGAACCCCGGCGGGATCGCCTTCGACCGCGTCACCTTCGCCTACACGGGGAAGCCCGTCCTGGACGAGGTCTCGTTCGACCTTCCCGAGGGCGAGTTCTGCCTGCTCGTGGGCCCCACTGGCGCGGGCAAGTCGACGCTCCTCAAGGCCGTGAACGGCCTCGTCCCGCACTTCACCGGCGGCACCATGTCCGGCCGGATCACCGTGGCGGGCAGGGAGGTCCGCGGCTCGACGCCCGCCGACCTGGCCGACCTCGTCGGCTATGTCGGCCAGGACCCCCTGTCCGGCTTCGTGACCGACGAGGTCGAGCGCGAACTCGCCTACACCGCCGAGCAGCTGGGCGTCGACCCCGCCGCGATGCGCAAGCGCGTCACCGAGATCGTGGACCTCCTCGGCCTCGCCGACGTGCGCGACCGGGATCTCGCCGCGCTCTCTTCCGGTCAGCGCCAACGGGTCGCGATCGGCGCGGCCCTGGTCGCCGGACCCGCCGCGCTCATCCTCGACGAGCCGACGTCCGCGCTCGACCCGACCGCCGCCGACGAGGTGCTCTCCGCGCTGCACCGCCTCGTCCACGACCTGGGCGTCACGGTGCTCCTCGCCGAGCACCGGCTCGAACGCGTCGCCCAGTACGCCGACTCGGCGCTGCTCCTCAACGGCGGCAAGGTCATCAGCGGACCGGTCGGCGAGGTCCTGGCCGTCTCGCCGGTCGCGCCGCCCGTCGTCGACCTCGGCCGCCTCGCCGGATGGCCCGGACCGCCTGTCACGATCCGCGAGGCCCGCAGGCACGCCGCCGGACTGCGCGGCACGCTCGCGAGCCTCACCCCGGCCTCCGTCGTCGAGACCCCGGCCGGGCCGCCCCTGCTCGACGCCCACCGCGTCCACGTCGACTACCCCGGCGGCGTCCGCGCAGTGAACGGCGTCGACCTCGTCGCCGGACGCTGCGAACGCATCGCCCTCATGGGCCGCAACGGTTCCGGCAAGTCGAGCCTGCTGTGGGCCCTGCAGGGCACCGGGAAGCGCTCGGGCGGAACGGTCGCGATCGGCGGCGACGACCCCGCGACCCGCAAGCCCGCCGAGCGCCGCACCCTCGCCGGGCTCGTCCCGGCCGAACCCGCCGACCTCCTCTACGCCGAGACCGTCGCCGCCGAATGCGAAGGCGCCGACCGCGACGGCCGCGTCCCGCCCGGCACCTGCGCGAAGATCCTCGCCGACCTCGTCGAGGGCATCGACGACGACGCCCACCCGCGCGACCTCTCCGAAGGCCAGCGGCTCGCGCTCGCCCTCGCCGTAACCCTCACGGCCGCACCGCCGCTCCTCCTCCTGGACGAGCCGACGCGCGGCCTCGACTACCCGGGGAAGGCCGCGCTCGCGTCCCGCCTCGGGAAGCTCGCCGAGGCCGGGCACTGCGTGGTCGTCTCGACCCACGACGTGGAGTTCTGCGCCGAGTTCGCGAGCCGCGTCGTGATCCTCTCCGACGGCGAGGTCGTCGCGGACGGCCCGGCCCGGCAGATCGTCGCCGCTTCCCCGATGTTCGCCCCGCAGGTCGACAAGGTCCTGCCGGGCTGGCTCACCGTGGCCGAGGTCACGGCGGCCTTGGGCGGGAACGGAACCGGCGATGACGCAGTCGACTGAGACCGCGCGGCCGCGCCCGGCCGTGCGCTGGAAGGCCGCGCTGTCGCTCGTCCTGGCGGCGGCGTTCGGGCTGGTCGCCATGTCGTGGCCGCTGCTGGCGGCCCCGGGCGGGGCGCTGACCGAGACCACTTCGGGCCCTTGGATGTTCGCACTGCTGCTGCCGCTCGTGACGGCCGTAGTGCTGCTCCAGTTGACGGACGGCGGCCTCGACGCGCGGGCGGTCGCGATGCTCGGGGTGCTCTCCGCCGTTGTCGCGGCCGTGCGACCGTTCGGGGCGGGCGCGGCCGGGGTGGAGACGGTGTTCTTCCTGCTCATCTTGGCGGGCAGGGTGTTCGGGCCGGGGTTCGGGTTCATCCTCGGCTGTACGGGCCTGTTCGCGTCGGCCCTGCTCACGGGCGGGGTCGGGCCGTGGCTGCCGTACCAGATGTTCGCGGCGGCGTTCGTCGCGCTGGGCGCGGGGCTCCTGCCGGGGACGCCGGACACGCGGCCGGGCCGGGCCGCTGAGCTGGCGGTCCTCGCGGTCTACGCGGCGTTCTCGTCGCTGCTGTACGGGCTGCTGCTCAACATGTCGTTCTGGCCCTTCGCGATCACGCACGGCAACCTCGCGTACGTGCCGGGCGGCGGCCTCGGCGAGAACCTGCAGCGGCTCATCGCGTACTCCCTCGCCACGTCCCTGGGCTGGGACATCGGCCGCGCGATCACCACGGTCGCCCTGGTGCTGCTGACCGGCCCGCTGCTGCTGCGGGTCATGCGCAGGGCCGCAAGGAAGGCGAACTGGGTCTGAGCCGGGCCCAAGGACCGTAAAACCCCTGTTCAGGGGAGCTTTTTTCGCGTTATCTCGGGTCGTCGAGAGGTAACCTGGTCTATGGGAAGAAAAACGCTCGCAGCGTTCGCCCTCGTCCTGGCGATGCTGCCCGCAGCCTGCGGAAACGGCGATTCCGATGAACCATCGCCGAGCCCCACTCCTGCACCTGAGTCCACCGAGCCGGAAGACGGCGAGACGACCTCGCCGAATCCGCCGACCGACGGGCCTGAGACGCCGTCGTGGCCGACCGACGACGTGTCCGCAACGTTCGACGGGACCGTCCCGCCGGTGCCGGTCCTGGTCGACCTCCGCGTCGGCAGCCATCCTGAGGACGGCTACGACCGCGTGGCCTTCGAGTTCGACGCGCTGCCCGGCTACGAGATCGGCTACCGCGCCGACATCGTCTACGACGGGTCCGGCGAACCGGTCGACCTGCCCGGCGACGCGTTCATCCAGCTCGTCTTCAACCCCGCCCAGGCCCATAACGACCAAGGCGAGTCGACTCTGGACGACCCGCCGACAGACCCGGTAAGCGTGGATGCGGGCTCGCTTGAAGCGTATGTGCTCAACGGAGACTACGAGGGCTACGTCTCTGTCGCACTCGGCCTGGACGACAAGGTCGGCTTCCGCGTCGACGACTTCCAGAAGGACAACGGCAATTACGTCGTATACATCGACGTCGCGCGATAGCGCTAGTAAGGCAGGTCGAAGAGGGTGACGAGGGCGCGGTTGAGATGGTCCATGGTGCGGCCCGAGAGCATGCACGCGCAGTCGGCGAGACTGCCGACGCTGGTCTGGCCGACTTCGGCGACGTGGACGTAGCCGCCCACCGGGTCCTGGTCGCCGCAGGGCACCGAGGCCGGTCCGGGCGTTCTGCCCAAGGGGGCGACGAGCACACAGCCGGTGTGGGTGGCGGCGTTGAACCGGTCGTCGGAGAGCACGACCACCCTTTTTCCCGTCGGGGTGTGCATGTAGACCTCGCCGCGTCTCAACGGCCGCTGCTCTGACTTCGAATCTTCCGATGACACATCTACTCCTCGCCGTCCCTTGCCCACAGTTCGCGGGACTCGCGGCCGGTGGCCTCCAACCAGTCCCGATTCTCGAGTGCGCCTTCCCCGACTCCTTCGAGCTCGGCGGCTAGCGCGGCGCGGCGCGCTGCGCGAGCGATCCAGGCGGTCGGTTCCAGGCCTTCCGCAGCGGCGACAGTGGCGATGACCTGCCAGTCGCGGTCGTCGATGCGGACGGTGATCGATCGTTTCGGCATGGCGGCGTGGCCCTTTCATGCGGCGGGGAGACGCGGCATCGTTCGGCTCGGAAGATGCGTTGCGAGCTCCTCGAGGATGGCATGAGGCGCGCTCGGTTTCGAGGCTGACCACGGCGACATGAGTTCTGTTATATCTTCGTTATATTGCACATGCATTTGCATGTGCCCCTCATGTATGTGGAGAGCTTACCCTCCGGCAACTCCGCGGGCAGTCCCACAGTGCGGTCTGTCGGGAACTTGACTCAGGCCGTTCGGTCTGCGGCCCTTGGTATCTGGCGGCCCCGGGGTCAGCCGGAGAGTTCGGTGGCGAGCTTCTCGAACTCGGCGGCGATGTCGGCATCGGCCTGGCTGTAGGTCTCGGCGCACTGGCGCAGGTCGTCGGCTCGGCGACTGATCGAATCGCCCAGGAGGCCAGTGAGGTTGGCGAGTTCGGCGCAGCCTTCCGTGTAGGCCTCGGCGAAGAAGAGGCCGGGCAGACCCCAGGTCATCTCGGCGGCTCCCGCTTCGCTTGCGACCGTTGCGATCGCCTCCGCGTTCGGGGCCAGGTCGCCGAGAGATCCGGCAGCGGCCTCAAGCTCACCTGGGTCGACCTGCCAGCGGGCGGCCTCGCCGACCAGCGCAGTAATGGTGCCGGTCTCGGAACTCATGGCATCGGTGACGTGCCCGTAGATGTCGGCGGCCGCGCCTTTCGCGGAGTCGACCACGGCTGTCCCTGCGGCCGTGAGGAGTTCCTTCCAGAGCCGGTACTCCCCGGCAGCGCGGTCGACGACCGGGTTGGCGCGCAGGAACTTGAGCAGCTTCATGAAGATCTGCTGCGCGAACTGGAACTTCCGGGTGGCCTTGAGGAGCATGCGCGACGCGGAGACCACGGCGTCCATGACGAACGCGGCGACCGAAGCGCCCGCCGTGGGGACGCTGGCCGCCAGCGCCACGATCCCGCGCGTGACCGCCCACGACACGAGCTCGGTCAGGATCGCCTTGATGACCTCGTAGATCGTCTCGGCGAGCATCCGCGCCCAGTCGAGTAGCGCAGCAACGTCTTTGGCGCGCTCGGCCATCGAGCCCGCGGTGGCGGCGAGCCCGCCGATGGCGTTCCCGGCCGCCGCGGCGGCTTCGCCTTCCCATGAGGCCACGTTGGCGTCGGCGGCGTTCGCGATCTCCTCGTCGAGCGCCCCGAGCGCGGCCTCGACCTGGCCGAGGACGTCGATCTGGTGCTGCATCTCGGTCGCATCGCCGGAGACCATCATGAGCAGTTCGTCGAAGGGCTGCACCAGGTCGAGGATGATGGTGAGCCCGGCGCCGACGAGCGTGCCGACCGGGTCGGTGAGCACGCCCATGACGTCCTCGCCGAGTCCTTTGATCTCACTGGCGATGCTGAACGTAGTACTCACGGCGCTTTCGCTGCCGGCCTGCTTGATCGCATCCGCAGTGGCGGTGTAGCGGCTGACGAACGGCACACTGGTCCACTGTGTACCAGACTCCTGCTCCTCGATCGCTTCGTACCGAGTGATGTCGGAACCGTGAAGGTCGGTGTCGCTCAAGGCAAGTCCCATCGGGTGAGTGGTGGTCACTCGAACCCTATGAGCCAGTGGGTGATTTGCGCCGTAACGACACGTTTGAGCGGTGAGCCTTCGAACGGATCTAGACGCTTTCGTACATGACGGCGTGTCGCGCTTGACCGGATCTGCGCCGTGTGTCAATCTCGGGACACGTGCGAAGCGCACGTTGCAGAACCTAACTGAATATGGCCGGTGGGCCGCCTCCTTGCCGCAAAACTCGTTGGCGGCCCACCTTTCAACCAGGAAGGCGAGCCTCCCATGGCACAGTCCACCCTACGCGAAAACAGGCGTAGCGCAACTCATCAACTCACGGCCGCCCGGAACCAGGCAAGGGCGATGGTCCTGGTCCAGGAGCCGTTCTACCAGCATGATCACCTCGGTCCGGGTGCGCCGCTGCGTGAGATCACCGGTTCGGGCGAGGCAGCCGGGTACTACGACTGGGCGGGCCGCCGCCTCTTCATGAGCAACGGCGAGCCCGACCGGATGTGTCCGGGCGCGTACCGCTACCAGCACAACCCCGCATCCTGCGACCTCGAAGCCCCGGACTCGGACCCGCGCTCGCCGCGTTACGAGCCGATGCACTTGCGCCACAAACCAGGCGACACCTGGATCATCGACGCGAACCGCCCCCACGACCCGTTCGACCCCGGCCCCTTTGGCTCGCCTGGCTGGTACAAGGACGAGCGCACCGGCCGCCACCGCCGCGACGAAACCCCCGACCCCCTCCCCGCCCAGAACTGGGTCAACCCCGGCAACGCCTGGTTCCCAGGAACCGCCGACTGGCCCGAACCCGAACCCCCGCAACAAGAACCGCCCCGACCGGCTTCCCGGCGGGGCGGCGGCTCGGACCGGCCCCCGCCCACAACCGGGTGGCGGCCTGTGCCTTCCGAACCTGACGAACCGCCGCACCGGTTCTCCAAACTCCGTGAAGACGCGTTCGACCGCTTCATCGTCAAGTCCGCCGAACTGCGCGCCGCACACTTCCAGCCCGAGAAGCCGTACTTCCGCGAACGCGTCGTCTGGGCCCTGCGCTGGATCGCGTGGGTGATCGGCCTCGGCCTCATCCCCATGCCCGCCCCGCTCGCCAGCGCACAGCGGGCCGAACCCGAAGCACCGCAGCGCATCCCAGCACAGACCCGCCCAACCGACCGCGCCGGGCACACCGCCGCAGTACCCGGAGCGGCGATCGCCGCAGCTATCGGCGGCGCCCGCGCTGCACGGAAAGTGATCGCCGCTAGAGAGACCCGAACCAGCAGCGAACTCGCCGACGCCGTCCGCGACAGCGCCAACCACTGGCGTGCGCGACCGCGCCAGAACCGCCCCCGACCCTCGCCCAGACCCGCTACCGGCTCTTACATGACCGCCTGGGAACACGCCTTCGACCACGCCTTCGATACCGGCCATACCCTCATCCTCGGTACCGGAGGCGCGGCGTGAGCGAGGAGAACTCCACGTATGTCGAGACCATCGAGATCTCCGAGCGGGCGCTTTGCTTCTCGCTCATCCCGACCCAGGCCCGCGCCCGGATCACCTGCGATGAGGAGGCGATCGGGTCCGTGATCCGTCTCGACACCGACCTGCCTGCGCTTTGCGTGTCCGCACCGATCGAAGCCGACTGGGCCGGAGTTCACTGCGAACTCCTCATTGCCGAGGCGATGCGCATGTGGCGCAACGCCATCAAAGACTGCAACGGCTGAACTGAAAGCAGCGGTGGGGGGGGGGGGGGGGGGGGGGGGGGGGGGGGGGGGGGGGGGGGGGGGGGGGGGGGGGGGGGGGGGGGGGGGGGGGGGGGGGGGGGGGGGGG
>NZ_JBVJHZ010000049.1:0-36517 GCF_055586545.1 Glycomyces sp. NPDC050141
TAGGGGGGGAGGCTTTGGGTGCGGTGGTCCCCCGACACGACCCCCACCAGGGGGGGGGGAAAAAAAAAAAAAGAAAAAAAAAAAAAAAAAACCCCCCCCCCCCCCCCCCCCCCCCGCCTCTTCGTTCGCTGCTTGTTGGCTGTGCATCCCGTGTGCACCCGACATGCGAGGTGCCGGTTTCCGAAGTCTTTGCTCCAGGCCCTGGGACCGGCTCGTGGGGGAGCGGTCCGCGGACGCTGGCGCAGGGGTCGCTGGGACGCCTGCGCTCACTGGATATGGAGATTGCGGTAACGGTCGGGAGGGCCCGCCTGGTCGGCTCGCGGGAGCCGTCCGGCTAACTGCTTCTTAGGCGGGAGCCAGTCATCTTCACGGAGTTCTTCTTCGTCTCCGTCGTACCGATCGTCGGCATAAGCGGCGTAAGGGTCCGTCTCCTCTTCAGGAGGCTCAATGTCGACCTCGTCCTGACGACCGGTCCCAAGCTCGCGCTCCAGCGCTCGCATGTCGGTGTTAGGAGTGTGGTACTTGAGCTTACGGGCCACTTTGGTCTGCTTTGCCTTAGCTCGGCCTCGCCCCATATGGCTCGACCCCCTCGCACAGAAATCATCGGGGCAGCCGATAAGGCGCCCCGGAATGCTTGCAATCTCTTCGTGGCTCCTACGGTACAACCTCAGGGCGCAGGACTGCATCCCGGCCCATGAGTTGGATGCCACAGATTACCGGCGATGAGCACCAGACCGGGACGAACAACCGCCCGAAACGTGAGATTCGTTCTCGCTATATGGAGCGGTCCGGCGACGCGCGGTGACCGCCGTCGCCCCCTTCTGCGCACGTTCGCGCACGAGGGGGCACGGCGGCCGCCGCGCGGTGCTCGATCAGCGGAAGAGCCGCACCCGCTGGAGGCGGCCGACGGCGGCCATGCGCTCCTCGGCGATGGCGTCCGCGGCGGCCACGGGGGTCGTCCCCTCGCCCTTGGCGCGCTCCAGGATGCGCGAGGTGGTCGCGAAGATCCCGGCGGTGCGCCGCTCGGCCCGCTTGAAGTCGAACGCGCCGTCGTACTCGTCCGCGACCTGGATGACCCCGCCGGAGTTCACCACGTAGTCCGGGCAGTACAGGATGCCGGCCCGGTCGAGCTCGGCCGCGACGCCCGGCTCGGCGAGCTGGTTGTTCGCGGCGCCGCAGACGATCTCGGCGTCGAGGGTCTTCAGCGACCGTTCATTGAGGACGCCCCCGAGGGCGCACGGGGCGTACACGTGGATGCCGGAGGCGATCAGCTCGTCCGCGTCCGCCACGATCCGCACCTGCGCGTAGTTGTCCTTCACCCAGTCGATCGCGGCCTGGTTCACGTCGCACGCGACGACGTCGGCCCCGGCTTCGAGCAGGTGCGGGATGAGGTGGCGCCCCACTTTGCCCAGCCCGGCGACGCCCACGGTCCGCCCGGCCAGGTCCACTGCGCCCCAGCGGTGCTGGGCCGCGGCGCGCATCCCCTGGAACACGCCGAACGCGGTGAGGATCGAGGAGTCCCCGGCCCCGCCCGCCTCGGGGCTGCGCCCGCTCACGTGGCGGGTCTCGCGGGCGACGTGGTCCATGTCCTCGACGTACGTGCCGACGTCGCAGGCGGTCACGTACCGCCCGCCGAGCGACTCCACGAACCGCCCGTACGCGCGCAGCAGCGCCTCGCTCTTGTCGACGGCCGGGTCGCCCCAGATGACGGCCTTGCCGCCGCCGTGGTCGAGCCCCGCGATCGCGTTCTTGTAGGCCATGCCCTCCGAGAGGTGCAGCACGTCCTTGAGGGCGTCCTCCTCCGACGCGTAGGGGTAGAAGCGGGTACCGCCGAGGGCCGGGCCGAGGGCGGTGGAGTAGATCGCGATGATCGCGCGCAGCCCCGAATCGGGGTCGTGGCAGAACACGACCTGCTCGTGGCCGCTGCCGTCGAAGATGCTCATGGCTTGCTCTCCAGTTCGTTTCGCGGGGGTGCCCTGCGCCGCCGTCGCTGCGGGCCCGCCCAGGGGGCGGCCGGGTCTCGGCCGACTCATCCGTTCGTAGCGCGGGTATGCCTACGCCCCCAGCATATGACTATGGAAGTATCTGCCTCGTGTACGCACCGAGCGCGTCCTATCTGCGCGTCTACGAGCCGGCGGGGGCGTTCGCCGACGCCGACTACTGGCGCGCGTACGCCGCGTCGGGGCGCGCGGTCGACCCGCTCGAGGGGCCGCGGCTGCGGCGCGAGGCCCTGTACGAGCGCATCGGGTGGCCCTGGCGGGGCGTGCCGTCCTTCCCGCGCGACGCGTACGTCATCGACCGCGGCCCGGGCGCCGACCCGCTCGTGTGCCCCTGGAACCTCCGCTACCGGATCGCCGCCTCCGCCCTCGAGGTGCGGCGGCTGACCCCCGAGGCCGTGGCCGAGGCCCTGTTCCCGCCGGAGTTCCTGTCCTCGGCGGCCGAGGTGGTCGCCCTCGACGACGGCATCGACCGCCATGACGCGCCCGCGGACGCCCACGAGCACGTCGCGTCCTGGTCCGTGCCGCTGCGCTGGTTCGCGGCCGTGCGGGCCGAGGACCGCGAGCTGGTGATCCAGCGCAGCGTCGCGCAGCTGCGCTACCGCACCCCGATCGCCAAGGCCCGCACGGGACTCGTCGTCGCCCGCAACCTGGTGCGGTCCGAGTTCGGGGAGGGCGCCGAACTGGCCGAGGCCCTCACCGAGACCGGCGACTGGCTCGACGGCTTCCACCGCGACTCGGTCGTCGAGCTCGACTACGGCGGGCTCGCCGCGCGCATGGACCCCGAGGAGCTGCGGGCCGAGGACTCGGTCGACCTCACCTGGCAGGCCCTGGACCACCTCGGCGCCTCCGAACCCGAGGAGGCGCAGGAGTGCTATGCCCGCCTTGTCGACCGGTGGCGTGATCGTCGTCTCGCGGAACGACTCAACTGACCTCGGACGCTGCGATACGGCAAGCCCGCTACCAGCACATTCGCATGTGGAGTGATCACTCGGATGAGCGACACGAGCGGAAAGTCCAAGCAAAATCGGCCGTTCGGCCTATGTCGGACATCTACGACAGGCCGGACGATTGCAGAAGGAACGAATCAAGGCTCGGCGCCGGTGATTCGCAGCCCGTCTGTGGAGGAGAAGAACGATGACGACAGAGCTGAACCTTCCGGTGGAATCCGAGGCCCTGCTCACCCCGTCCGAGGTCGCCGCGATGTTCCGCGTCGACCCCAAGACCGTCACCCGCTGGGCCAAGGCCGGCAAGATCTCTGCGATCCGCACCCTCGGCGGCCACCGCCGCTACCGCGAGTCCGAGATCCGCGCCTTGATCAACGGTGACATCCCCGCTCAGCGCGTCGCCGCTGAGTAGTTAACGCGGCGACGCCACCGACCAGGCACCGCCACCGGAAACAGCAAGGCCGTGGCAGCACGGCAGAGGAACCAAGGCCGGACCACCCTTCCGGCCGACCTCAGTACCGCCCCATCGAAGCCGCGGACGTCGGCGCCGCGGATTCCGACGATCGAGGACGCGGGCCCTCCCTCAGGGCCCGCCTCCTCGCAGCGAACCGCCCCCGCCCGGACCGAACGCGAGCCTTCTACCGCGAACCGGCTGGTAACCGTCGATACGCGGGCATTCCCGATGCGCCGCCGCGGCACACGTGCCACGCTTGAACGGTGACTCGCACGAAGAGCCTCGCCATCGCCACCGCCGTCGCCGCGGTGGTCCTCCTGTTCTCGCTCGCCGTGCCCCTCCTGAACAAAGCCGTCTCCCCCCATGTCGACGTGAGCGGCGAGACCTTCACCCTCTCCGGCGTCACCCTCACCGCCCCCGACGAGACCCGGATGCGCCCCGGCTACTACCAGCCCGGCTCCGGCCGCGTCGAGTTCCTCGTGGGCGAGGCCGAAGTGGACATCGCCGTCGCCGCGCCCTACGACTTCGACGCCGAGTACCTGGCCGACGAGATGTCCCGCCTCCTCGAAGTCCAGCCCGGCGTGCAGCTCACCGAGCCCCGCGACTGCGCCGCCGACGGCGTCGAGGGCGCCGGTCGCAGCTTCGTCACCGAGACCGGCGCGGGCTTCGCGTGCGCTTTCGTCCACGACACGATCCGCGCCGAGGTCACCGCCACGGGCGCGTCGCTAGACTCGGCCACTGTGGACAGAATCGACGCGCTCATCGGCCAGCTGTCCTTCGGGACCGCCTGACATGCGGATCGACCCGGCCTCCCCGGTCCAGTGGACGGCCGCGCTGCTCATCGGCGCCTCCGGCATCCTGCTCCTGTACAACACCCTCCCGGTCGCCCTCGCCTACCCGCGCGCCGGGACGACCGCCCTGGTCCTGTTCTCGCTCTTCGCGATCCCGTTCTGGTGGCTGCGCGGCCGCGTCGCCGATCGGCTCGCCCTCCCGGCGGCCGCGCTCGCGATCGGCCTGGTCTGGGGCGCCACCGTGGCCGTCATGACGTCCCTGTTCGGCTCGCGCGCGCTCCACGGCCTGCTGGCGACCGCGAACGGCCCGGCGTGGGCCGAGCGCTGGTCGCCGGTGCTCGCCGCGCCGCTGGTGGAGGAGGTCGTGAAGGCCGCGGGCGTGGTCCTGGTGGTCGCGATCGCGTGGGGGCGCATGCACGGCGTGCTCGACGGGATCGTGCTGGGCGCGTTCTGCGGGGTCGGGTTCCAGATCGTCGAAGGCTACGCGTTCGCGATGTCGAGCACCGTGCTGAACCGGGCCGGGGACGTGGTCGAGCCGGTGATCGCGGTGTTCATCGTGCGCGGCGTGCTCGCCGGGCTGTGGAGCCACGCGGTGTTCACGGCGATCGCGGGCGCCGGGGTCGCGTACGCGGCGACGCGGCGGACGATGCGGTCGGTGTGGGTCGCGGCGGGGGCGCTGGCGGGGGTGATCGCCCTGCACGCGCTGTGGAACTCGCCGCTGCTGCGCGACGGCCTCGGGCTGGGCGTGCTCGGCGTGCTGGCCGGGGTGATGCTCAAGGGCCTGCCCGCGGTGCTCGTCGTATGGTGGCTGGTCCGCTGGGCGAAGCGGGTCGAGGAACCGGTCGTGAGCACGTAACAATGCCGCCCGGGTCTGAGCGCGCGGTACCCGAACGGCATTGCCGGTCTTGGCGAAGCTTGCGAGCCATAAATGTGGTTCGGCAACGTAACAATGCCGCCCGGGTCTGAGCGCGCGGTACCCGAACGGCATTGCCGTTGCTCGGTCGCGTCCGTCGCTCAAGGCGTCCGCTCCTGCATGGCCCGCATTTCGTGCGTCCGGTCCGCGGTCGACGCGACGGTTCATGGCGCGAGCCGCGTCGTCGTGTTCCTGGCCGGCCGCTCGGGGGCGGCCCTGCGGTAGGCGATTCGGTCCTGGCACCGGCGGTGAGTGGACCTGTGGTCCTTCCGGCGCCTCACTTGGTGACGAGTGAGGTTCGACCCAGGGCCGCCGATATGAGAATCGGCGCCGACCGAGCATCGTGAAGTTCTCTCAATTCCGACGCTACCAGTGGCCGCTCGGTTTGTCACCGACTCGGGAGTTCGAATCGTCCCGATTCGTCGGTGCCGATCAGACCTTCGGCGATGAGCTGCGCGACGGCCTCGTCGAGCATCCTCCGGTCCGGCCACACGGCGTCGATCCTGGCCCGCTCGACCGGTTCCTCGGCATCCCTGAGCAGGGCCATCACCTCGCCGCGCACGTGCCGGTTGGTCCCTTTGTACTTCTGGCGCTTGCGGCTCGGCCCGGCCGGGACCTCCTGGCCGGAGAACCCGCACACGTCGCTCACCGGGCACGCGCCGCACTCGGGCGCGCGCGCCTTGCACACCAGCGCCCCGAGCTCCATGAGCGCCACCGAGACCTGCGCCGCCTCCGACGCGTCCCCGGGCAGCAGCGACTCCGCCGCGGTCAGGTCGGCCTTCGTGGTGGCGGTCCCGGCGTCGCTCGCCCCGCCGAGGCGGGCGACGACGCGGCGCACGTTCGTGTCGACGACGGCGTGCCTGCGGCCGTAGTGGAACACCGCGACGGCCGCGGCCGTGTAGACGCCGATGCCCGGCAGCTGCTCCAGTTCGGCCGGGTCGTCGGGGACGGTGCCGCCGTGCTCGGTGGCGACGATCCGCGCGCACTCCTGGAGCCGCAGGGCCCGCCGCGGGTAGCCCATGCGGCCCCATTCGCGCAGAACGTCGGCGGTCGGGGCGGCGGCGAGGTCGGCCGGGGTGGGCCAGCGCTGCATCCACGCCTCCCAGACGGGGGCGGCGCGGGCGACCTGGGTCTGCTGGCTCATGACCTCGGAGACGAGGACGCCCCAGGCGGTGGTGCCGGGCCTGCGCCAGGGCAGGTCGGTGCGGTTGTTCGCGTCGAACCAGGGGAGGAGGCGGCCGCTGATCGTGGCGGGGTCGGGCAGTGCCTGTGCGGTGTCGGCGGCGAGCATGCCCCCATTGTCGCGGCGGGGTCCGACAACCGGCGGCGAGGGTCGCGTGTATTTCCGCTGCGGTGCGGCTTTGCTGCGTTAGCGTCCCGGCGTGCAGGGTTTCAAGGGCAGGTTCGTGAAGGGCTCGGAGCCGGAGTCGGTGTACTGGCGGCGGCGGGCGATCGTGGCCGGGGCGGTGCTGGCACTGGTGCTGCTGGTCGTGGTCGGGGTGGGTGCGCTGGGCGGCGGCGAGGAGGAGCCTGCGGCGGAGGCCGATGCGGCGCAGGGCGAGTGGCAGGCGCCGTCACCGTCGTCGACGTTGAACCGGCCGTACGTGAAGGAGACGACTCCAGAGGCGGAGCCGAGCGCGTCGCCCACGGTGGCGCCGGTGGAGGCGTGCGCGCCGGAGGACCTGATGCTGCAGGTGGTGGCGGCGTTCGGGGAGGCGCGTTCGGGTTCGGAGGTGCCGGTGAGCGTCCTGGTCGCGAGCGGCGCGGACACGGCGTGCACGGCGGATCTGCGGGAGGTGGCGGTGGAGCTGACGGCCGGTGCGGACGTGGTCTATTCGACCGCGCACTGCGAGACGCCGCAGGGCGAGCAGGTCGAGTTGGCCGACGGTGCGGGCCAGACCGTGGAGTTCACGGTGGACGGGCTCGCGTCGGAGGAGGAGTGCGCGGGCGCCCGCCGGGAGCTGCCTGCGGGCGAGTACGAGCTGCGGGCGCGCCTTGGCGACGCGGTGTCGTCGCCGACGGGCCTGCGCCTGACTTAGAGGTACCGGTCGAGGATCGAGACTTCGGCGAGGCGGGTGAGCGATTCACGGATGCTCTGGGCGCGTCCGGGGCCGATGCCGTCGACGTCTTGGAGTTCTTCGACGGTGACGCCGAGGAGTTCGGGGAGGGCCCCGAAGTGGCCGACGACGCGTTCGATCACGGCTTCGGGGAGGCGCGGGACTTTGGCGAGCATCCGGTAGCCGCGGGGGCTGACGCGCCGGTCGAGGACGTCGGGCGAGTTCGGGTAGCCGAGGGAGCGGGCGACGGCGATGAGGTCGAGGAGTTCGGGGGAGCTCATGGCGTCGACGGCGCGCAGGGCCTTGCGGTAGTCGCCGCCGTCGGGGAGGTAGTCGCGGACGATGAGTTCGCGGTCGGTGTCGACGCCTGCCATGAGCTCGTCGAGCTGGAGGGCGAGGAGGCGCCCGTCGGTGCCGAGTTCGATGACGTGGCCTTCGACCTCGTCGGCGATGTGGCGGGCCATTTCGAGGCGCTGGAGGACGGTGACGGCGTCGCGCACGGTGACGAGGTCTTCGATCTCGAGGCTGGAGAGGCTTCCGGCGACCTCGTCGAGGCGGAGTTTGTAGCGTTCGAGGGTGGCGAGGGCCTGGTTGGCGCGGGAGAGGATCTGCGTGGAGGGTTCGAGCAGGTGGTGGATCGAGCCCATGTAGAGGCCGATGGTGTGCATGGACTGGCTGACGGAGATGACGGGGAAGCCGGTCTGGATGGCGACGCGTTCGGCGGTGCGGTGGCGGGTGCCCGATTCGTTGGAGTGGATCGAGGGGTCGGGCATGAGGTGGACGCCGGCGCGGACGATGCGGGAGCCGTCGGTGGTGATGACGATCGCGCCGTCCATTTTGCACAGTTCGCGGAGGCGGGTGGCGGAGAACTCGATGTCGATCTCGAATCCGCCGGTGCAGATCTCCTCGACGAGGCTGTCGCGGCCGACGACGATGAGCGCGCCGGTGCGGCCGCGCAGGATGCGTTCGAGGCCGTCGCGCAGCGCGGTGCCGGGCGCCATGGTGGCCAGGGTCGCGCGCAGAGCCTCGTCCGGGATCGACGCCACGGGTACCCCCAATGCTGGACGGTCCGCCGGCGCAGCAGGCCGGTCGGTTGAGGTGATCCCATCCTCCAGGGGCGCGGGAGGCCGGGTCGCCTCCCAGTGTACGGATCACCAGCACGGGTCAGGGAGCGGCATTTGGGGCAAGGCGCGCATCCCGTCTGCCGCTGCGGAACCCGCAGGGCCGCGACGTGCGCCCGGGCGCGATTTCGCTCAGGGCGAACAAACCGGCGCGTCGCGGCTCAGAGCCGGTCGACGACCTGCACGTGTCCGGGCGCGAACGAAGCGAGCCGCGCCAGGAGCTGCTGCGGTTCGAGCGCGAAGTCCTTGCAGCGCACCGCCAGGTCGAACCCGGCGACGAGTCCTTCCGTGGCCCGGTTCGCCTCGCGCAGCACCGACCGCCCGAGGAACCCGGGCCGGTCCGAGCCGCCGCGTCCCAGGTAGTTGTCGGCGGCGAACAGCAGGTATGAGGTGCCGCGCCGCTTCGACCCGACGTGGATGGCTGCCAGTTCCTCGATGTTGCTCCACGGGATGAGCAGGCTCTTGCCGAAACCGGCCCGCACGCGCAGCCCGAAGTGGTTCACCATGAGCTTCGGCGGCCGCACGAGCGGCACAAGGAAGCTCGTCGCCCCCAGCACCGCCATGACGGTGAAGAACCCCGGCAGCGCCGCGACCGGGTTCGGCTCCCCCGAGTCGAGCGTGCCCGGCTCGGTGCGCACGAGCAGGTACAGCCCGACGATGAACACGGTGCACGCGAGCGAGTAGAGCACCAGCGAGGAGATCCGGCGGGTCGGCGAACTGCGCTCGATCATCACCCATTCCGAGCTCCTGCGCACGGCCCACCTCCTCGGCGGCAACTCTAGCGAGACGCGGCGACACGCGCTACGGCCCGAAGCCCGCGCCGGGACCGGTCCCGACCACGCGGCCCTACGATTCGGGCCCCGATGCTTGGAGGACCCCATGACCGGACCCCACGAGACGCCGCAGCCCGAGCGGCTCCGCTATGCACCGTGGACGATCTGGCTCGCGGCCGCCTGCGCCTGGCTCCGCGCGCCCCTCGGCCTCCTCATGGCAGCGATCGCGCTCACGACGGGCTTCGACCCCCGCTACCAGGTGGACGGCGGCTTCCCCGGCCTCCTCATGGCTGTCGCGCTCCTGGCCCTGTTCCTCTCGATCACGTGGATCGCCTTGCCGGTGTCACTCCTGCGCCGCCGCCACTGGGCGCGACTCACGACGATCGCCCTCGAAGCCGTGACCGCCCTCCTCGGCGGCGTCCTCTTCGTCTACACGGACGGTTCCGCACTCCTTGGCGGCTTCCTCCTCGTGTTCGGCGCACTCGCCCTGATCGTCGTGCTTATGGGTCCCTCGATCGACTGGTGCACCGACTGAGCCCCGGCTCAATCCGAGGTACGCAGCCACACCGCCGCGTCGGCCGGGAGCCGGTCGGCTTCGAGCGGCGCGCTCGCGATGAGCGGTTCGCCTTCAGGGACGTCGATCTCGCCGCCGGTCAGGTTCACCACGCACGTGAAACCGGGGTCCCGCTCGAACGCGAGGACGCCCGGCCCGCTGTCGAGCCAGCGCATCCCGCCGTCCCCGAGCGCCGCTTCGCTGCGGCGCAGGCGCAGGGCGAGGCGGTACAGCGACAGCATCGAGTCCGGGTCGCCGAGCTGCCTTGCGGCCGTGAGCGAACGCCACTCGGGCGGCTGCGGCAGCCAAGTGCTTCCCTTCCCGAACTCGAACGGCGGCTCGTCGCCGCCCCAGGGCAGCGGCACGCGGCAGCCGTCGCGGCCCAGGTCGAGGCCGCCGGTGCGGCGGAACACGGGGTCCTCACGCAGCTCGTCGGGGAGGTCGAACACTTCGGGGAGGCCCAGCTCGTCGCCTTGGTACACGTACACGCCGCCGGGCAGGGCCATGCTCAGCAGCGCCGCCGCCCGGGCCCGCCGGGTGCCTGCCGCGAGGTCGGTCGGGACGCCGTGCTCCCGCTTGAGGAACATGGAGTCCTTGCGGCCGTAGCGGGTCACGTGTCGTGTCACGTCGTGGTTCGACAGCACCCAGGTCGGCGGCGCGCCGACTTTCGCGTGGGTCGCGAGGGTCCGGTCGATCACGGCGCGCAGCGCCCCGGCCTCCCACGCGCACTTGAGGAACTCGAAGTTGAACGCGGTGTGGAGCTCGTCGGGGCGCAGGTACAGGGCGAACCGGTCGGGGTCGCGCACCCAGATCTCGCCCACGAACACGCGCTCGGGCCCGTACTCGCCGAGCACGAGCCGCCAGTCGCGGTAGATCCCGTGCACCTCCGGCCGGTCCTTGTCGGGCTCGTCGTCGTTGTCGGTGAACGTGGGCACGCCCTCGAAACGGCCGCGCTTGTCGGGCAGCCCGGCCTGCTTGACCAGGCGCGCGGCCACGTCGATGCGGAAGCCGTCCACGCCCCGGTCGAGCCAGAACCGCAGGATCGACTCGAATTCGGCCCGCACCTCGGGGTGCTCCCAGTTCAGGTCGGGCTGGGACGAGTCGAACAGGTGCAGGTACCACTGCCCGTCGTCCACTTGCGACCATGCGGGGCCGCCGAAGCGCGACTGCCAGTTGTTTGTGGTGTCGAGGAAGTGGAACCGTTCGCGCGCAGGCGAACCGGGCCCGGCCGCGAGCGCCTCCTGAAACCACGGGTGCTGGTCCGAGGTGTGGTTCGGGACGAGGTCGACGATGACCCGCAGCCCGTGCCCGTGCGCCGCCGCGATCAGCCGCTCGGCCTCGCCGAGGGTCCCGAACGACGGGTCGATGGCCCGGTAGTCGGCCACGTCGTACCCGCCGTCGGCCATCGGCGACGCGTACCACGGGTTGATCCACAGTGCATCGACCCCGAGTTCCCGCAGGTACCCCAGACGCGATGCGAGCCCGGCGATGTCGCCGATCCCGTCCCCGTCGCCGTCGGCGAAACTGCGCAGGTACACCTGGTAGATCGCCGCGCCCCGCCACCAGTTCACGTTGCTTCCCAAAGGATCGTGCGCCGCTCCAGCCTTGCCTGCTCGGCCGCGAACGCCATCCGGTGACTGTCCAGAGCGGCCTCCAGATCCGTCGCGGCCGACTCGCCGCCTTCGAGCGACGTGATGAACGCGTCGATCAGCGCCTCGTCCCCGCCCGAATGCCCCCGGTGGTCCGGTTCGCCAGCAGCGTCCACCGGACCCGCATACAGCTCGAACACATTGTGCCCCAGAGGCTCCCGCGTGAAACGCGAACCGGGCCGCGCTTCCAGGACCACCGGCAGCACCGCCGTCGGCGAGAACAGGTCCACCTCCAGGGTGCCCGTGCGCAGGTTCCCCGCGATCTCCCCCGCCGTCCCCGTCAACCGCACGGTCCGCGTGTTCTGCCCGGTGAACGCCGAGGTCGAGAGGGTCGCGGTCAGCCCGCCCGGGAACTCGACGACCGTCTGCTGGTGGTCCACCACGTCGTTGTCCGAGCGGAACACGCACCGCCCGTACGGCCCGCGCCGCAGCGCCTCCAGCCGCCCCTCCGGGCTCAGGTCGTCGCCGAGCAGCGCCACCGGCCAGCCGTCCCGGTCCGCAAGGGCCTCAACGTAGTAGCGCGGCGCGTAGAACGGGCAGGAGTCGGCGGCCGGGCAGCCGTCGAGGCAGTGGTCGGGCGCGCCCGCGGGCGCGTTCTCGGCCCGGAAGTAGCCGAGGCTGCCCGCGCTGGCGACGCTGGCGGGGGATTCGCCCGCGAACCAGCGGATCATGTCGAGGTCGTGGCAGGTCTTGGCGAGGACCATCGGGCTGGAGGTGGCGAGGTTGCGCCAGTTGCCGCGCACGTAGGAGTGCGCGAAGTGCCAGAACCCGATGTTCTCCTCGACGCGCATGGTGACGAGCCGCCCGATCGCGCCGGAGTCGGCGATGCGGCGGATCGCGAGCCAGAACGGCTGGTAGCGCATGACGTGGCTGATCCATATGCGGGCCTTGCGGTCCCGGGCGGCGGACGCGAGCGCTTCGAGGTCTTCGGGGGTGGTCGCGGCGGGCTTCTCGAGGAGGACCGGCAGGCCGGTTTCGACGGCGGCGAGCGCGGCTTCGACGTGCAGCCGGTCGGGGAGGGCGATCACGAACGCGTCCAGGCCGATCGATGCGGCGTCGCCGATGAGGTCGCGCCAGTCGGGGTAGCGGTGCGCGTTCGGCACGCCTCCGGCGTCGGCGAGCCGCTCGCGCCGGTGCGGTACCGGATCGGCAACGGCCGCAACCGAAGCGCGGTCGGGGCGCTCCAGTGCCCACCGCCCGTACGTGTCGGAGCCCCGCGCCCCGGCCCCCAGGATGCCCAGTCGTATCGCCATGCGCCTCAGCCTTTCTCCGCTCCCGATGTGAGTCCCGTGACGAGCAGCCGCTGCGCCAGGAAGAACCCGGCGACCACCGGCGCGGTGATCGCGATCGACCCGGCCATGAGCACCGTGGTGGGCACCGAGAACTCGGTGAGCTGCGCGATGCCGAGCGACACGGTCCACCGGTCGCGGTCGGCGACGAGGAAGAGCAGCGCGAACAGGTACTCGTTCCAGGCGATCATGAACACGTAGAGGGCGGTCGCGGCGACGCCGGGGAGGGCGAGGGGGAGGACGACGCGGCGGATGAGCGCGAGGCGACCGCACCCGTCGATCATCGCCGCTTCCTCCACTGAGGACGGTACGGCGACGAGGTACGTGCGGAGCATGTACAGGGCCACCGGGACGGTCTGCGCGACGTACACGAACACGAGGCCGACGAGCGAACCGGTGAGCCCGACCCGGCTGAGCAGCACGAACAGCGGCACGGCGAGCACGATCCCGGGGAGGAGGTAGACGCCGAGGAAGACGACGTTGACCGCGTCGCGGCCGAAGAACCGCAGGCGGACGGCCGCGTACGCGCCGAGGACGCTGAACAGGATCGCGAGCGCGGCGGTGGCGAGCGCGACCTGCAGGGAGTTCCACATGTTGCCGCCGAGGCCGTACTCGGCCATCGCGGTCGGGTAGGCGTCGAAGGTGACCTCGTCGAGGGAGGGGATCAGGTCGAGCGGTTCGGAGACCACGGACTGGAAGGGCCGCAAGGAGAGCAGGATGCCGTAGAGCAGCGGCCCGGCGGTGACGAGGACGGCCGCGGCGATGACCGCGAAGCGGAGGACGCCGAGAACACGGTCCTCAGTGGTCGGTCTCCTCATGCCTTCTCCCGCTTGATCATCCACGCGTAGACGGCGACCACGACCAGGAGCATCCCCGTCATGAGCAGGCCCGTCGCGCTCGCCGTGCCGATGTTGGCGCGTACCACCAGCTCCGAGTAGACGCGTACGGCGAGTACCTCGGTGCCGCCCGCGCCGCCGGTGAGGAGGTAGATGTCGTTGAAGTTCTGGAACGACCACAGGAACCGCAGCACCGCGAGCAGCGCCATCACCCCCGCGAGCTCGGGCAGCAGCAGGTGCCGGAAGACCCGCGTCTTCCCCGCGCCGTCGATCTGCGCGGCCTCCTCGATGTCCTCGGGCACCACCTGCAGCCGCGCCGTGATGAACAGGAACGCGAGCGGGAAGGTCTTCCACACCTCGAACGCGATGACGCACAGCAGCGCCACCGGCACCGCGAACGGCCCGAGGTCGCGGCTGGTCGTGGTGAGGAACGCGACCGGCTCGGCCCAGCCGAGCCACTCGACGCCGACCGCGTTGACCAGGCCGTACCCGGGGTTGAGCAGGGTCTTCCAGATCGTGGCGGCGGCGACCACCGGCAGGACGTACGGCACGAGCACGAGCGCCCGGATCAGCCCGCGCCCCCGGAACGGCCGCCGCAGCGCGAGCGCGACGGCGAGGCCGACGAGCACGGCCCCGGAAGAGGAGGCCGCCGCGTACACGACGGTGGTGGTCGCGGCCGACCAGAAGCGCGGCGAGTTCCAGACCGTCGCGATGTTCTCGCCGGTGAAGACCAGGTTGTCGATGTACAGGCGCGGGATGTCGACGAGCCGCACGTCGAGGAACGCGAACAGCGCGACCGCCAGGAACGGCAGCACCGCGAACAGCAGGACGACGATCACGGTGGGCCCCACGAGGAGCCGCCCGTGCAGGTCCTCGCGCCGCGCCATCGTCATCGGACGGCGGGTGCCGCCGGGCAGCGGCCTGCGCGGCGGCTGGTGGCGAGACGGGCGGCGGCGGGTTCCGGCGGGCACGCCGACGGTCCTTCGGCGCCCCGGGGAAGGGCCCCCGGTTTCAACGGTCTCACGGGGGTCCGACATCGGTTCGCGGCCGGTGTTCGAAACCGGGGCGCGGGCGGCGCTGTGCGCTTCGGCGCGATGAGACTCGCGGGAGGCGCTGAGCGGTTCGGCGCGATGAGACTCGCGGGCGGCGCTGTGCGGCTCGGCGCGGCGAGGCTCGTGGGCGGCGCGGTGGTGCGGCTCGTCGTGCCAGGGCGCCTGGCCCGCGCGGCGCGGCCCGTCCGGGCGCGGCCGGTCGTCGCTGTGCGGCTCGTCGCGGCGGGGCGCCCGGCCCGCGCGGCGCGGCCCGTCCAGGTTCGGCTCGCCGTCGCCGCTCATCCGCCCAGGTCCTGTTGCGCCGCTTCGACACTCGCGGCCATCGCCGCCGCGACCTCGGCGGGCGGGGCGCCGTCGAACAGCGCCTCGGCCTCGGTCGCCAGCAGCGTCTGCGAGAACACGATCCCTGCGAGCTCCGCGTCCGGCGTCCCCCAGCCCCAGCGCGTGAACTCCTCAGCACCGGCCGCGAGCCGCTCGACCAGCGCCGGGCCGTAGACCTGCTCGATCGAGACCTCCTGCGTCCGGTCGTTCCCGAACGGCAGCTTCGACCACGCGTCCAGGTACTCAGTGGACCCGGCCTCGGGCCCGGGCCGCACCGGAATCCGGCCCTCGGTCGCCGAAGCGAGGTTCTCCACGTACCCATCGGTGAGCATGAACTCCACGAACGCCTTCGCGTCGGCCGTGTTCGCGCCCGCCGGGATGCCGTAGTTCGTCGTCTGCCCGTACTCCACGGGCGCCTCGGTCCCGGTCCCGGTGAACGTCGTCAGGTACGCCGTGTTCTCGGCGAGGAACATAGGGTTCTCCGCGCACTCGGCACAGGTCACGGGGTTGTCCACGTCGAGCCCGGCGACCTCGTCGACGATGTGGGACGAGAACAGCACCATCGCGGCCGACCCCGACAGGTACGCCGCCCGCGCCGCCTCGACGTCCACTTGCGCCGGTCCGGCCGCCGCGGCGAGCCGCTGGTAGTGGGCCAGGCCTTCGACGCACTCGGGCGAGTCGATGCTCACCGCGCCGTCGGTCGCGAGCTGGCACCCGAACGGCAGCAGCATCGACTCGATGCCCTCCTGCGTGTACACGTCCCCCGGGGTGGTCCCGATCGCGATGCCCGCCAACCCGTCCGCGTCCAGCGCCTCGGCGGCCGCCGTGATATCCGCGACCGACGAGGGCGGCTCCAGCCCGGCCGCCTCGAACAGGTCGGTCCGGTACGCGATCGTGTGCCCCCACCCGTCCGAAGGGACGGCGTGCAGGCGGCCGTCGATGGTGACCATCTCCAGCGCGGCGGCGCTGAACGTGTCCGTACCCAGTGCCTCCACGACCGCTTGCGGCGCTTCGTCATCGAGTAGCCCCTGCGCGGCCCAAGCGGCCGTGCTCGACGGGTTGTGGGCGATCACGTCCGGCACTTTCCCGGAGGCGGCCGCCGTGACGAGCGTCTGCCCGGCCTGGTCGGGCTCCAGCGGCACCATCTCGACCTCGATACCCGTGGCCTCGGTGAACGCGTCGATCACGGGCTGCTGTGCCGCGATCCGCTCGGGCGTCGTGTACGGCGTCCAGAAGACGATCGAGCCGTCGCCCTCCTCGGACTCCTCTGGGCTGCAGGCGGATACGGCGAGCAGCAGCATCGCGGCCGCTACGCAGGTCGTCATTGTCCTCATAGCCGCTCCTAAGGGGCGAATCGGCGCGAACAGCGTCCAATCCGCACTATAGCGGCGATGCGTGGTCGCGCGGTACCCCTGCGTGCCCAAGAAATCGCAGCCCGGGAAACCCTCAGAGGGTGGGGTCGGCATTTGTTGCTCGTTCACGCCAGTCGGTGAGTGTGCTTCGTGATTCGAGGGTGTCGGGGTGGTCGGGGCCGAGCACCCGCAGCCGATCGGTGAAGACGGCTTCGAGCGCGGTAAGGGCTCCGGCCGCATCTCCGGTTTCACTGCGCAAGCAAGCGATGTTGTGGCGGGTGGTGAGGGTGTTGGGGTGGTCGGGGCCGAGCACGCGAAGATGGTCGGATAGGACGGCTTCGAGCGCGGTAAGGGCTCCGGCCGCATCCCCGGCCTCGCCACGCCAGTAGGCGATGTTGTGGCGGGTGGTGAGGGTGTTGGGGTGGTCGGGGCCGAGCACGCGAAGATGGTCGGATAGGACGGACTCCAACGCGACGGACGCTCCGGCCGCATCCCCAACACGGCCGTTCCAAATTGCGAGGTGGGCGCGCGTAGCCAAGGTGCTGCGGTGGCGGGGGCCGAGTACACGAAGAGAGTCGGTGAGGAGTGCTTCGAACTCGGTGACGGCTCCGGCTGGATCTCCGGCTTCACCGCGCCAGCGCGCGAGGTTATTGCGGGTGTTGAGGGTGTGGGGGTGGTCGGAGCCGAGGACGCGGAGTCGGTCGGTGAGGAGTGCTTCGAACTCGGTGACGGCTCCGGCTGGATCTCCGGCTACGCCGCGCCAGAACGCGAGGTGGCTGCGGGAGGTGAGAGTATCGGAGTGATTGGAACCGAGTGCTGACTCGCATAGTGCCCTGAGTGTTTGGAAGTGCTCGATGGCTTCAGCGACGCGACCTGATTCTCCAAGCGAATGGCCTATTTGGAATAGGAGCGCGTGGGCTTTGTTCTTGAACAGCGCTTGATCCGTGTTTTTGAGCAATCGAGAGGCATTGGCTCGCAATCTTGTACTTCGAACGGGGTCGTTCTCTACTCGTGGCCAGATTTCGACTAGCGCCGTAGTGCAGGCGTAGGTGGCGTAGTCCTGTTCGGCCTCCGAGAGTCGATCTCTAATCACGCGTTGTACCAGCGCGTGGATTCGAATCGTGATGGAGTCCGAGTCAATAATGCTCAGATTGTGCAATCGCGCCAACGCGCGTCTGACCGTCGTGGGTGACACCAGTGCGGTCGCCGACTCATTCTCAGACAGGCACATCGTCAGTGCCCCTCGAACCATGTCGGCATCGAATAGATCGGCCGGTATCCCCTCTGGATCGAGCAAACTCATCATGTGAAGCAACGGAGCGGTCAGGCCCGAAGGCCGGATTCGTTCAGTGGCTTCGATCGACAGTTGCAGGGCCGCGGCGACCGACCGGCGGTAGCCGTCCGGGATCACGTCAGGGCGCAGCTCGGCGAGTCCGACAGCGGTGTCGTTCAACATGTCCCGATACCTCACACAAGTCAGGCCCGGTTCGTCTCTGATGTACGCAGCCGCCTGCGCCATCGCGAGCGGCAGGAACCCGAGCTCTTCCGCGAGTTCGGCCGCACCCGCCATCCGGGTTGAGTGCGCTCCGAGTCGCTGACCGAAGTAAGTATGCGCCTCATCGGGAGTGAAGGTGTCGACGCCGACCAGCGTCCGATGCGCGGTTTCCCAGGCGGCGTAGCGAAGACGGGTGGTTACGACTGTCCGCCCGCGAGCAGTCTCGGGCGGCGAGAATTCGTCGAGGTGCCGCAGGTCGGTCACGTCGTCGAGGACGACGAGCCAGCGCGGTCCTCCCGGGCGGTCGAGCCAGTTCAGGAACGTCCTGGCGGCTCGGTCAACGTCGTCGCGGTCGGCCCCGCACACCTCCGCACCCGCGTCGGCGAAGGTCGAGGTGATCGAGTCCTCGTCGGACGCGTTCACCCAGACAAGGAGGTCGAGTTCACCAGCATCCCAGCGCCTCCGGGCATACGCGGCGGCGATCTGGGTCTTGCCGACACCGCCCATGCCTGCGATGACCTGGCACAGCACAGCCGAGTTGTGGTCGGCGAGCGCGTTGTCGAGCAGCCGGTCGGCGTCGCGTTCCTGCCGGGCGGCGGTCAGGGTCGGGATGCGGCCGATGCGGAGCGGGCCGTCCTCGGGGAACGAGTGCGCGCGGACCGGGTTGCGCTGGTGCACATGGAGTTCGCCGATCCGGCCGGACTGCACCAGCGTGTGCGCCTTCAGATTCGCGTTGGAGAAGCCGGATTCGTTTGCGGCGCTGGCTCGAAGCTCGGCGGGGTCGTCCTCGGGCAAAGGTGCCTCCACTGCGCGTGTAGATCTCTGCAGGATACCGAAAACCGGCACGTCGAGCGGCACGCCCGCATGCTCTGAGGCTGTCGGCGGCGGGCCGTACGCTGGCGCGGTGATCGTCTGGCTCGCCTCGTTCCCCCGCTCCGGCAACACCTTCTTCCGCATCGCGCTCAACCGCCTCTACGATGTCCCGACCTATGTGGTCTACGACGTCGACGGCGTGGCTGAGCAGATCGGCAGCGGCCTCATGGACGCCCGGGAGCGTCCCGGGTCGTTCGAGGAGATGCGGGCCTCCGACGAGGTCCATTTCGTCAAGACCCATCGGCGGCGGGACGACCCGGTGATCGCCGATGATGACAAGGCCATCTGCCTCGTGCGGGACGGCCGTGACTGCGTCGTCTCCTGGGCCCGCCTTTGGACCGCGCAGCACGCGGGCGAACCCGGCTACGAGGACCGGTTCCTGGAAGAGGCCCGCGCGATCATCACCCGCCGCACCGGCGGCACGGGCGGCTGGGGGCAGAACGTTCTCTCCTGGCACGCTTCGACCAGACCGGACCCGGTCTGGGTCCGCTTCGAAGACCTCATCGCCGACCCCGAGGCGACCGTCAAGGACGCCGTCGGAAGGGTCGCCCCCGGCATGCGGCCCGCAGCGGACGCCGCCATCCCCGCCTTCGACGCGCTCCACGCCCGTGAACCCGGCTTCTTCCGCTCCGGCACCACCGGCACCCACAAGGCCGACCTACCGGCGGACCTCCATGACCTGTTCTGGGCCCAACCCGACAATGCCGCCGCCATGCGCCTCACCGGATACGGCGAATGCGACGCCCCGCGATGAATCCGGCCGCCGCGCCTCGTCTGCACTGACAACAAGCGAACGGCCGCACACTCGGAGGGCACCATGACCGCTGTCTACACCTGGGACGTCTTCACCACCCTTGACGGCTTTGGCTCCTTCGGCCCCGACGGCGACTGGGGCGGCTACTGGGGCAAGCAGGGGCCCGAATTTCTCGCCAACCGCCGCGACGTACTGCGCGATGACCAGCGGATGGTGCTGGGCGCCAACACCTTCCGCATGTTCACCAAGTTCCTCGGCCCGATCCCCGAAGCCGAGCTCGACCCGGTCAACGCCCGCATGCGCAGCCTCCCGACGACCGTGGTCTCCTCGACCCTCACCGATCCCCTCGACTGGCCGGACGCCGCGGTCGCGGCGGGCGACGCCGTCGAGGTCGTCACCCGCCTCAAAGCGGAGTCCGACCTGCCGATTCGCTCCCACGGCAGCCTGTCGCTCAACCGCGCGCTCATGGCCGCAGGCCTCGTCGACCGCGTCCAGGTCACGGTCTTCCCCGTGATCAGCGGTCGAACCGGCGCCTTCCCGGTATTCGCGGGCGCGGACGACTTCGACCTCGACCTGCTCGAAACCCGCACCTTCGACGGCCGCACCCAGGAACTCACCTACCGCCCCACCCTCCACCGCTGAGCACCCGGCAGACTGCGGGTGTGATCGGACTGCGCGCACTCACCCCCGACGACTGGCGACTGTGGAGGGACCTGCGGCTCGCCGCGCTCGCGGACACTCCTGCCGCGTTCGGATCGCGGCTGGCGGACTGGCAGGACGCGGGCGAGGAGCGCTGGCGCTCTCGCCTTGCAATGCCGGGTTCGCATAACCTCGTCGCCGACGTCGACGGCCGCCCGGCCGGGATGGCCAGCGGCATCCCTACCGGAGATCCGGCCGTGCGCGAGCTGATCGCGATGTGGGTGAGCCCCAACGCGAGAGGCCTCGGTGTCGGCGACTCCCTGATCGAGGGCGTGGCGGACCGGGCCCGCGCGTCTGGTGCCGCGCAGCTCCGTCTCGCCGTCTACGGGCACAACACGACCGCCGTGAACCTCTACCAGCGCAACGGGTTCACCGACATCACCCTGCAGGACGACCTTGACCCGAGCGCCGAACGGTTCATGGCCAAGCCGCTCGGCGACCGGGCCTGACCGGGGGCCTATTCGGTCGTGGCGGCCCGCTTGATCTCGCTGACGTGCAGCACGACCTCGATGGGTTCCCGGTCCGGATGATCGGCGAATTCGACAAGGAGGGTTCCCGGCTCAGAGGGAAGGCCGAGGACCGAACCGACAGTGCCGGCCCGAACCCCGACCTCCTCGAGGTCGTTGAGCAGTTCGACTCGGTCCCGGTAGGCGAACGGCTCGGGGGCGACCGGCCCGAAGCGGGCCGATTCGCCGTCGCCGCACCAAGCACGGGTGTTCTTGTGCGAGAGCAGGAAGAACAGTGCGATCGAAATACCGATCGCCCCGGGATTGCCGATCGGCGCGCCCTCGGCCGCCGCGATGAGCAAGCCGAGGACGGAAGCGCCGATCGCTATGCCGGACAAGACCATCCCGGTTACGCGCGCCCAGTTCTTGCGCATCGCAACGCCGATCGCGAGCGCCGCGTTGAGGATGCCGCCCAAGAACAGCAGCACGGCCAGCTCCTGCGGGATGTACGACCCGAGCGCGACACCGGCGCCCAGTCCGACAAGTGATTGCAGCCCAAGGAGAATGACCGCCATGATGGCCGAGCCGGGCATGCGGGGAAGTGCGGGTAGGGAGGAACGGTTCACGGGTTGCTCCTTATTGGACTAGGGGCGATTGCTCGGGGCAAGCACTTCGTGAACCCGGTTGTACCAAGGGAAGTCCGGGAGGGGTCCCGGAAAGTGACCGTTAACTAGACGCTTTTGCAACGAAACGGATTTCGCGGCGTGTCGGGGATGCCGTTCGCATGAGTCTCATGTAACGCTTGTTGCACGCGCAGTGCGCGAAACCCGAACTCACAGACGAAGAACGTTAGCGCGGGCCACCGTATATCCGGCAAAGATCGTCGGCGGCCCGCTGAAGGAAAACCAAGAAGGGAAACCCTCCTATGGTCAGCTTGAGCGTACCCCAAAACCGCCCCTGGGCCCTGGACGGCGAGCGCGGCGAATTGAATCGTCACCGCAAAGGTGACACGTACCTGATCGGCGGCAAGCCCTACGACCCGGTCGACCCCGGGCCGTGGCTGTGGCGGGCCGACCCCGAGTTCCAGCCCGACCGCCGCACCGGCCGCCACCGCCGAGGCGAACTCCCCGACCCGCTCCCCGAGTCCCGACGCCCCCGGTCCTACCCCGAACCGGCCGTTACCTTCGGCAAGCTCCGCGAAGACGCCTGGACCCGCTTCCTCGACGGCTCGGCAGAACTCGCCGGGGCCCATACCGCGCCACGCCGCCAAGGTCGCTTCAAAGCCGCCCTGCTGCGCGTTCTCCGCCGGATCACCGGCATCCCGTGCGCCTTCGCAACCGCTCGCTTACCCCACCGCACCGAAGCTGCGGCCGCGACTACGCGGCCGTGAAGAGGAATGGAGTGCCCATGCCCCCAGGCAATCGGCATGAACTCGTCATCGAGCTGACCGCGCAGGTGCCCGGTCTGCTCGCCAAACTCATCGAGGAGGAGACCGGGCACCAAGTGCCTGACCACGACACCATCACCGACAGCGCCGAATCGGCGAACCTCCGTGTACCTGTCGAACTCCGCGCCGACGCGGTACGGGTCTTCCGCCAGAACGGGGAGCCCCAACTCGCGGCGGTCATCGAGATGCAGCACCGGGAGGTCGACAAGAAGCGGTTCGACTGGCCGCATTTCCTGTTCGCGACTCGGGTTGAACACCAGTGCCCGACGGTGCTTGTCGTGCTCACCGCCTCGTCGAAGACCGCCGAATGGGCCAGGAGACCGATCGACGGCGGATGCGGCAAATCGGTGGTCCGGCCGATCGTCATCTGCCTCGAAGATCTTGGGCCCGGTGCCGACCTCGGCACCAGTCTCCTGTCCGCCTTCGCCGATTCGGTGACGGAGGACGACCTGAAACTGCTCGCGGACGAACTCGCAGAAATTCCCGACGACCAGGCCAGGCGGTATTCTGAGATCCTGCTGACCGGGTTGCAGGGTGCCGCCTACGAAATATGGAGGGCCATCATGCTCGACGACGACCGCTTCTACAAGCACTCGTACGCCCAGGAACTTCGTGCAGAAGGTGAGGCGAAGTCGATCCTCGTCGTCCTTGCCGCGCGCGGCATCGAAGTTCCGGAGCGGGTACAGCGCAAGATCCTCGCATGCAAGGACCAGGCTCAGCTGGAGCACTGGCTGCAGCAGGCGGCCGTTTCCGACGACCTTGAGCGGCTGTTCAGCGAGTAACGACCTTCTATGGAGCGGGCCTCAACTGAGGCCCGCTCCTTGCGAACGGCTCATCTGGCGGCTCTCAGCGACGTGAGGCGAGGAAGCCGTCGAAGGCTGAGGCAAGCAGCGCGTACTCGACGCTCGCCTCCTTGAACCCGGCCTCCCAGCTCACCGCCAGTTTCCTGTTGCGCCAGATCGCGACCGTGGCCTTCGGGTCCGGCGCGATCCGGCACAGCCAGTACACGTCGGTTCCGTCCAGCGGTCCCGGCGACCGCTGCACTTCGATGCTCATCCCCTGGAAGGCGAATGTCCCCACGACGCTCATGGGCCGCAAGTCGACTCGTAGAAGCTCCCCGGACCGCTCGAGAACTCCACCGCGATCGCGGCGGCCACCCGGGCCTTCTGGCCCTCGCGCCATGTCTCCGTCCGCTCGGTGGCCTCGCCGTGCCACACCGTGGCGCGCGTGACCCCGCCCGCGTAGTAGAGCGTCGCCAGCCGCTCCCACTCGGGCGCGGACTGGATCAGCAGCCCGTCGCCGATCTGGTTGTCCGTCCACAGCTCGATCTTCTCGCCCTCGCCGGTGACCCAGTCACCGACGAAGTCCATCCGCTCCGGGACGCCTCGTACTCTGGTGGGTGCCATCAGAAGTTCCCATCTTCCGTTGGTACGGGCTCCCTGCGCGGTGCAAGCGGGCAGGGAGCCCTTTCCTGTGCGGGAGGTGCCAAGCCCCCGATTCCAAGGTACGGACGCGAATCCGCAGCGTGAAGCACCCGCGTCGAAGTCATTCCAATTCGCTCAGACTGAGCGACCCTGTTGGACTACCCACCTGTGTGGGGGACATGTCAGGATGAAACGCATGACTCACTCTCCGTATATCTCCCGGGTCATCTTGGGCCGTCGACTCAAGGAGTACCGACTCCGCGCGAACAACATGGGAGTCGCCGAAGCGGCAAGGCGCACAGGCATTTCCGACTCGAAGCTGCGAAAGCTGGAGGCGGGCACGAACGACTCGGTGAAGCTCCCCGACATCTACGCGACCAGCGCGGTCTACGGCCTCACGAGCGACGAGACGAGGCACTTGATCGAGCTGTGCGAGGCGGCGGACAAACACGGCTGGTACCACGACCACGACGTGGCGCAGGACTTCGTTCACTTCGTTGAGATGGAGAGCGTGGCCACCAGGATCCACATTTTCGAGCAGGAGCTGGTGAGCGGCTTGTTCCAAGACGAGGACTATGTGGAACGACTCACGGTTCGGCCTCCTGAGGAGGCGGGCGGGCCGGATCGGGGGCTCCGACTCGAACGCCAGGCATCGGTCCACGACCGCGAAGACCCGGCTGAGATCGTCTACCTCACCACCGAGGCGGCGCTCCGCCGGGAGATCGGCAGCCCGGAGATTATGCAGCGGCAGTTGCGGCGCTTGCTCGCCTACGATGAGCGAGACAACATCACGATCGGTGTCATCCCGAGTAAGGCCGGGTACTACCCGAGCATCACCAACTCGTTCGTGATCATGTACTTCGACCGGCAGGTGTTCCCGACCACGGTCTATCTAGAATCTCTCCACGGGAGCCACTACGAAGACGCTGCGAAGATCGTCTCGCGCTACGAAGGGGCCTTCGCAGAAACCAGGCAACCGCCGATCGCCGTCCCGTACAAGGAGTTCATCGATGGAAGCAACTTCCTGGCGTAAGTCCAGCCGCAGCAGCAACAGCGGCGCGGACCAGAACTGCGTCGAGGCCCGGACCTTCGAAGGCCAGTTCCAGGTCCGCGACTCGAAGCTCGGCCACGACTCCCCGGTCTTCGACCTCGCAGCCCCGGAGTTCGCGAGCCTCCTCCGCGCCACCGCCGCCCGCTTACAGTCCGACAAGGCAAACCGGCCCCCAGCGACATCGCCGGGGGCCGCTGTCGTACCTCATTGGTTCTTCTCGGCCTTCTCCTGGTAGAAGGCGAGCTCTTCCCGAGCTCTGCGGGCAGCGACGTGATCGGTGCCGAGAACGCGCACCAGATCGGGAAGTAGCGAAGTGAAGGCAACGGCCGCGCCGACCGCGTCACCGCTATCGCCTTGGAGCGATGCGAGGATGAGCCGCGTTGTCAGGGTCTCCCGATGGTCCGGGCCGAGAACCCGTGTCATCTCGACAAGGAGCGGTTCCGTGTCGCGGATCCGCATCTCGACGGCGCTGATCTTCGACCGCCGTCGGAGGAGGCGGCGTCGAGTGTGAGTGATCGACTGCCATTTGATGAGGTCGCGCCGGGTGCTAAACAGGTCTGGGTGGTCGGATCCGAGTACTCGTTGCTGATCTGTGAGCAACTGCTCCAACTCGACGGTGGCCCGGTCCGCGTCCCCAGCCCGGCCGTAGCTGTCGGCGAGATCGGCGCGGGTGGCGAGGACTTCAGGGTGATCCGCACCGAGAATCCGCAGTTGGTGTTCCAGCAGTTTCTGTTTCGCGGTCAGGGCCTTGGCTGTTTCACCGTTCTGTTCCAGGAGATGTGCAATGTTTTTGCGCGTGAGGAGCGTCTGCGGGTGCTCGGGGCCGAATGCTCGAATCTTGTCTTCTAGCAGGACCTCGGCCGCCCTTACGGCTTCGCTCACCCTTCCCGCGCCAGCGTGCCAGATCGTAAGGACTTCGCGAGTGGCGAGTGAATGCGGAGAGCCCGGGCCGAATACTCGAATCTGATCGGTCAACAAGGATTCGAACATGGTGATCGTGCCGTTGAGGTCTCCTGTCCTGCGGTGGCAGTGTCCGAGCCCGATTCGAGTGGCGAGCGTTTCGGGATGATCTGGTCCCAGGACTCGAGTCTGGTCGGCGAGGAGTGATTCGTACGCGGCCAACGCTCCCTCGCCGTCTCCTGCTATCTCCCGCCAGTAGGCAAGGCTGCGCCGGGTCCTGAGCGTGTCGGGATGGTCAGGGCTGAGCACTCGCGCCTGGTCGCTGAGGAGCGTCTCCAACGCCGCCATTGCGGCCGCGACATCGCCATGTCCGGCCTGCGCCTCGGCGAGGTCCTTCCGGAGCGTGAATACGATGTCGTCCTCAGGGCCCAGGGCACGAACGAGATGCGGTAGGACTTGTTCCGCATGGGTAATCGCTTTGGTGAACTGCCCGGCTTGGCTGTACGTCCAAGCGAGTCGGCATTGCATCCTGAGTGTGAGCTCGTGGTCGGCGCTGAGGATTCGGGCGAAATCGGTCACCAGCTGTTCGGCAAAGGCAATGGCCGCATCGTCCTGGCCCGTTTCGAAGAGGCTGGTCCCCGCCCGGACGAGCAGATGGTAGGCCTTTTCGCTGTACAGTGCCGAAGCGCCGGTCTCCCGAAGCTGCGCGGTGTTCGCCCGGAACACCGCGCTCCTCTCCAGGTTGTATTCAAGGGGCCAGATCGCCATGAGGGCGCGTGCTGCGGCTTCGGCGGAGGACAGGACGGTCTCCGGGCTCAGCCGCTCGCGGACTGCGAGTTGTACCAGTGCATGGACGCGGACCGTTTCGCCGTCGTAGTCCACGACGCTGAGCTGATGGAGTCGCGCCAGGGCGTCCTGGACCTGCCACTCACCGACCTGCGCTTCCGCGTCCACACCTTTGCGCAGGAGGTCGAGTGCCGGTGCGCTGGTGAACAGCTCGACCGGGATGCCCGACGGGTCCAAGAGACTAGCCAGGTCGAGGATTCCGGCGGCGAGTCCTTTCGGCTCGTTCTGGTCCGCGGCGTCGAGCGACAGGTGCAGGGCCGCGGCCGCCGATCGGGGGTAGTCGTCGGGGAGGGCTCCCGGGGTGAGCCGGGAGAGTCCGATGGTCTTGTCCTGCAGTGCTTGCCGGTATCCGGCGCAGCTGAGGCCAGGCCGGTCGAGGATGAACGCCGCGGCCTGTGCGAGGGCGAGCGGCAGGTGCCCCAGTTCTTGCGACAGTTCTTCGACGCCTTCGAGCAGTCGGGCGTCGTCTCCCAAGCGGCGTTTGAGGAACGCCGCCCCCTCGCCGGGACTGAAGATCCCGATGTCGGTCCGGACCCGCTGTGCGCCTTCCAAAGCCGCGTTTCGGCTGCGGGTGGTCACGATCGTCTGTCCCTGGGCCGCTTCAGGTGGCCAGAGACTCGTGAGGTGGTCGGGGTCGGCCACGTCGTCGAGGATGACGAGCCAGCGCGGCGAGTTCGGGCGGTCGAGCCAGGTGAGGAAGGCCGCGGCGGCCTGGTTGCTGTCGGCGCCACAGACGGCGACACCGGCTTCGGTGAAGGCGGCTGTGATGGCCTCGCGGCTGGCTGCGTTCACCCAGACCAGCAGGTCCAGTTCGCCCGCGTCCCAGAGCTTGCGTGCGTAGGCGGCGGCGATCTGGGTCTTGCCGACGCCGCCCATGCCTGAGAGCACCTGGCATTTGGCGGCATCCTTCGGATCGGCGAGCCGTGCGGCCATGTCCTTGTCGGCGGGCCGTTCCTGGCGTGAGGCCGCGAGTGCGGGGATGCGGCCGAGGAGCAGCGGGCCGTCCGCGAAGGAGTGCGCGCGGGCCGGGCCCGGCTGGTGCATGTGGAGATCGATCTGCTGGCCCTGGATCAGGTTGTGCACCTGGGGGTTGTTGACGGTGAATCCAGCATCTGGGGCAGTGTTCTCGGGCATCGCGCCTCCCGCTCGGCTGCAAGCACTGTATCCCGGTCCGGCCCCCTGGGCGGTGCTCAGCCCGAGCCCGTACCCGGCCTTGGCCGGGTGTCAGCGGGCGTGTCAGGGCGGTGTCAGGGGCGTGTAAGGCGGGGCCGCGATAGTTGCTTCATCAACGAGGAACACCTCACCGAAACGCTTGAAGGAGCACCGAAATGACCGTCACCCTCACCGCCCAGGACGAGACCACCATCCGCACCGCCGCCTACGGCGCCGTCTCCCTGCTCTCGGCCGCCGGACTTGCCGGTTCGGCCCACAAGATCGGCACCGAAGCGGGCCTGGCCCTGGTCGCCGCGACCGGCACTGTCGGCCACGTCGTCGCCGATGCCAAGGGCGTCAAGCTGAAGGGCAAGTCCACGGCCGAGCTCGCCGACCAGGTGTTCCCCGCGATCACCGAAGCGGTGCGGGTCCTCGAAGCCGCCGACGCGGCCGAGGCCGAGAACTTCCGGTCCACGATCCGCATTGTCATCGAGGCCGCGAACCGCGCCCACAAGGGCGAGCCCAGCCCGGTCATGGCCGAGATGGCCCGCAAGATCGAGGAAGCCCTCGCCGCCTGACCGAACCGCCTGCGCCGCCCCGCGAGACACCGTCTCGTGGGGCGGCGGCGTTGCCTGTCCCGGTATCGTGGCCGACGATGATGGACTCCGACACCGTGCTCGCCTTGCTCTCTGCGATCCGCGACGCGGGCGCCGACGTGTGGATCGGCGGCGGCTGGGGCATTGACGCCCTCCTCGGCGAGCAGACCCGGCTGCACCGCGACCTCGACCTGATGCACCGCGCCGAGCAGGAGCCGACGGTGATAGCGGTCCTCGGCGGCCTCGGGTTCGCCGAGACCCTCGACTGGCGGCCCGTCCGGTTCGTCATGACCGGTCCCGAAGGGCGCGACATCGACCTGCACCCGTTGCGGTTCGCGGCGGACGGCTCCGCCGAGCAGTCGTCCCTGGAGGAGGGCAAGCCGTTCCCCTACCCCGCCAGCGCCTTCACGACCGGAACGATCGGGGGCGAGACCGTGCCGTGCCTGTCCGTCGCGAAACAGGTGGACTTCCACCAGGGGTACGAGCCGACCGAACGGGACCGCGACGACATGCGAAGGCTGCGGGAGCGCTTCGGTGTCGCAACGCATTTCTGAGGGCCCGCTCTGCGATCCTGCTCCCAGTTGACACCAACGAGTTTGGAGCAGCCATGACCGACGACATCCTCACCGCGAAGATCGCCCACGGCTTCGACTACCTGGACGCGAACGGCGACGGGAGGCTCGACGAGCACGACCACGTCGTCCTCGGGCAGCGCACCGCCGCGAACCTCGGCTACGCGACCGGCTCCCCCGAGGAGGCCCGCATCATCGACGCGTACATCGCGATCTGGACCGACCTCCACCTCCCGCACCTGCCCGAAGGCCAGGGCTACATCGACAAGGCGGCCTTCGTCGCCTCCACCCGGACCCTCGGCGAGGACCCCGAGGCCGCGGAGGCCACCGTGGGCGCGGTCGCGCGGGCGTTCCTGTCGATCGCCGACACCGACGGCAGCGGCACCGTCAGCCTGACCGAGTTCGCCGCGTTCCAGCGCGGCCACATGCCCGACCTCGACCGCGACCAGACCGAGAAGGCCTTCGCGCACCTCGACCTCGACGGCGACGGGGCGCTCACCGCCGACGAGTTCACCACCGCGGTCGTCGAGTACTGGTCGAGCACCGACCCGGACGCGCCCGGCAACTGGTTCATGGGCCGGCCCGTCTACGAGCCCTAGGCACAGCGAAGGGGCGCCGACCACAGGTCGGCGCCCCTTTTCGCTTGTCGCGCTAGATCATCGGGTGGCGGATGATGTTCTCTTCGCGGCCCGGGCCGACGCCGACGACGCTCACCTGGGCGCCGCACAGCTCTTCGAGCCGCTCGATGTAGGTCTGGGCGTTCTGCGGCAGCTCGTCGAACTTGCGGCAGTGGGAGATGTCCTCGAACCAGCCCTCGTGGTACTCGTAGATCGGCTTCGCGTGGTGCACGTCGGTCTGCGTCATCGGCATCTCCTCGACGCGCTCGCCGTCCACTTCGTAGGCGACGCAGATGGGGACCTGCTTCAGTTCGGAGAGCACGTCGAGCTTGGTCACGAACAGGTCCGTGATGCCGTTGACGCGCACCGCGTACCGGCCGAGGACCGCGTCGAACCAGCCGCAGCGGCGGCGGCGGCCCGTGGTGACGCCGTACTCGCCGCCCTTCTTGAGCAGGAACTCGCCGAACTCGTCGAACAGCTCGGTCGGGAACGGGCCCGAGCCGACGCGGGTGGTGTACGCCTTGATGATGCCGATCGAGGTGGTGATCTTGTTCGGCGCGATACCGGTGCCGACGCACGCGCCGCCGGTGGTCGGGTTCGAGGAGGTCACGAACGGGTAGGTGCCGTGGTCCACGTCGAGCATGGTCGCCTGGGCGCCTTCGAGGAGCACGTTCTTGCCCGCTTCGAGGGCCTGGTTGAGCAGCAGGCGCGTGTCCGCGATGTACGGCTTGAGCCGCTCGGCGTACCCGAGGTACTCCTCGACCACGGCCTGCGGGTCGATCGCCTTGCGGTTGTAGACCTTCACGAGGATCTGGTTCTTCTCGCGGAGGATCTGCTCCAGCTTGATGGAGAGGATCTTCGGGTCGAGGAGGTCCTGCACGCGGATGCCCTGGCGCGCGACCTTGTCGGCGTAGGCCGGGCCGATGCCGCGGCCGGTGGTGCCGATGCGGGCGCCGCCGAGGTACCGCTCGACGACGCGGTCGAGGGCCCGGTGGTGCGGCATGATGAGGTGCGCGTCCGAGGAGAGCTTCAGGTTGGAGACGTCGACGCCGCCGGCCGTGAGCTCGTCCAGCTCGGAGATGAGGAACTTCGGGTCGACGACGACGCCGTTGCCGATGACCGGGACGACGCCCGGCGTCAGGATGCCCACGGGCACCAGGTGGATGGCGTACTTCGTACCGTCAGGGGTCACGACGGTGTGCCCGGCGTTGTTGCCGCCCTGGTAGCGCACGACGTAGTCCATCTCGGCGCCGAGCAGGTCGGTGACCTTGCCCTTGCCTTCGTCGCCCCACTGCGTTCCGACGACCGCGATCGCTGGCATCTGCCCATCCTCCCGGGAAGTTGATCACCCGATTACTTGGTAAGCCTACTGGCATGCGGTGACCTCGTGTCTCACCAGGCCCGAGCGCTATGAGTTGGACCCTCATCACACCGTAGTGTGGGCTGCTGTGAACGTTGTCGTGTTGACACTCGTGGAAGCGAACTGCGCCAACCCCGGGCCGCGCACACAGGCGCTGCACCTGGTGGACGAGCTGAAGGCGCGGGGCGTCGCCGTGCGCACCGCCGAGGCCGACAAACCCGAGGACGTCGACGCCGCCCTGGCCGATCCCGACGAGCGGATCGTGCTCGCCGCGGACACGGACGAGCAGGTCAACGCCGTCGTGGCGCGGCTCGTGCGCCAGGCCGTCCCGGCCCCGAGCAAGCGGCCCGAGGGCCTGCCGGAGGGCCGGACCATTCCCGATCTGCCCGCGATCGCGATCCTGCCTTTGGGGACGGCGCCGGGGATCGTGGCGCGGCTCGGCCTGCCCGAGAAGCCCGCGGAGGTCGCTGCGGCCGTTGCCGAGGGAGTGGTGAAACGCACTGATCTGCTGCGCCACGACGGCGGCGGCGTCGCGGTCGACGGCGTGCGGCTCGGCGGCGGGGACCGGCCGTGGCGCGGGGTCGTGAACCTCGACGACGTGGTGCTGGCCGACGGCTCCGAGCAGATCCTGGCGTGCGTGGTCGCGAACGCCGACGGGTACGCGGCGGCCGACGACATGGTGCTGGCCGAGCCCGACCCGGCCGACGGGAAGGTCGACGTCGCGGTCGCGGTGCCGGTCACCGTGGGGCGCTTGCGGAAGAAGCTGCGTATCGAGGTGCGGCGTGCGCGGGGGCGGGCCGTCGCGGTGCACCCGGAGGACTCGGTGACGTTCATCCAGGACGGGCTCGTCGGCGAGCTCGGCCGCAAGCGCACCTGGTGGGTCGAACCGGGCGCGGCGGGCTGGTACACGGTCTAGCCCCGCACAGCCGAAAGGGCGGTTTCGGCTGCTCAGGCGCTCGCGGTTGAAACGTTTCGAGACGTTCGCCACCCGTCCGCCATACTTTGTAAAACGGGATGAAAAAGCTGGTCAATGGGGTTGAAGCCTGCTCCGGGTTCCCGTAACCTGGAGTGCGCACCCAATACCTCCCCAGCGAAGGAGCACCCCGCATGGCGATCGTCTATGGCGGTGACTACAACCCCGAGCAGTGGCCCCGCGAGACCTGGGCCGAGGACATGCGCCTCATGCGCGAGGCCGGCGTCAACCGCGTCAGCGTCGGCATCTTCTCCTGGGCCCTCTTCGAGCCCGAAGAAGGCCGCTACGAGTTCGCCTGGTTCGACGAGGTGCTCGACCTCCTCGCCGCCAACGGCATCGAAGCCTGCCTGGCCACCCCCACCGCGTCCCCGCCGCCGTGGTTCGCCGCCAACTATCCAGAAGCGGTCATGGTCGACGCCGAGGGCCGCCAGCTCACGCACGGCTCCCGCCAGGGCTTCGACCCGTCCTCGGACGTCTACCTCGCCAAGGCCCTCGCGATCGCCGAGAAGATCGCCGAGCGGTACGCCGACCACCCCGCCGTCGGCCTCTGGCACCTCCACAACGAGTACGGCTGCCACAACGCCCGCTCGTACACCAAGGCCGCGACCGCGAAGTTCCGCACGTGGCTGCGCGAGCGCTACGGCGACCTCGACGGCCTGAACGCCGCCTGGGGCACCGCGTTCTGGTCGCAGGCGTACTCGTCCTGGGACCAGGTGTACGCGCCGCTGCCGACCCCGACGATCCCGAACCCGGGCCAGGTGCTCGACTGGAAGCGGTTCTCGTCCTGGCAGCTCGTGCAGAACTACAAGGCCGAGGCGCAGGTCATCCGCAAGTACTCCGACAAGCCGATGACCACGAACTTCATGACCGGCTCGCACGCCGACATCGACCTGTGGGAGTTCAGCGAGGCCGTCGACATCGTCTCGACCGACCACTACCTGGCCGGTGAGGACGCGGACGCGCACGTCAACCTCGGTTTCGCCGCCGACTACGCGCGCTCGCTGGGTGCGGGCAAGCCGTGGATCCTGATGGAGCACTCGACTTCTGCCGTCAACTGGCAGGGCCGCAACCGGGCGAAGGCCCCGCGAGAGATGCTCCGCAACTCGCTCTCGCACTTCGCGCGCGGCGCGGACGCGATCATGTTCTTCCAGTGGCGCGCTTCGAAGCAGGGCGCCGAGAAGTGGCACTCGGGGATGGTCCCGCACGCGGGCACCGACTCCAAGATCTGGCGCGAGGTCTGCGAACTGGGCGCGCGCCTGGGCGAGCTCGCCGAGGTCGAGGGCTCGACTGTGAGCGCGGAGACGGCGATCCTGTGGGACTTCCCGAACCGGTGGGCGCAGGAACACGAGGCGCGCCCGACCACCGAGCTCGACCCGCAGGCGGTCTTCAACGTCTACTACGCGGCGCTGTGGCGGGCGGGCATCACCGCCGACGTGGCCGAGCCCGAAGGCGACCTGTCGAAGTACAGGTTCGTGGTCGTGCCCGCGGTCTACCTGCTCTCGCGCAAGGGCGCGGAGAACCTGCGGCAGTTCGTGAACGGCGGCGGCACCGTGCTCGTGACCCCGTACTCGGGGATCGCCGACGAGACCGACACGGTCTACCTCGGCGGCTACCCGGGCGCGTTCCGCGACGTGGTGGGCGTGCGCAGCGAGGAGTTCTACCCGCTGATCGGCGGGCGCGTCGAGCTCGCCTCGGGCGGGCACGGCACGATCTGGAGCGAGGACGCCGAGTCGGCTGGCGCTGAAGTTCGCGACACGTACGCGGACGGGACCCCGGCGTGGCTGGTCAACCGCTTCGGCGAGGGCACCGCGCACTACCTGACGACATTCCCCGACGACGCGACGCTCGACCGCATCGTCGCCGCGGCGGCCCAGGACGCGGGCGTCGAGCCGGTGGCCGAGGCCCCTGTCGGTGTCGAGGTCGTGCGGCGCGCGCACGAGGACGGCCGCAGCTGGCTGTTCTGCATCAACCACACCGATGCTGACGCTCAGGTCAAGTCGGCCGGTGCGTTGATCGACGTCCCGGCGGGCGAGGTCGTCGTGCACCGCGAGCACGCGTAACCGACACCGCCCAACGCAAGCCCGCCCTGCTGGCCAGGGCGAACAGCGGCGGCGGGAGGTCATCGGCCAGTCTCGGTGCCGACGGCCTCCCGCCGCTTCGAACGGTTCCGCCCGGCGGGCCGTGTCGGACCCGACCCGTAGTGTGGAATCGGGGGGTCCCAGGGTGTCCGATTTGCCCGGACCCTCCGTTCATGTTTCTCGAGACTCCAAGCGGCCGAACGGCTTTCGCCGTCCGGCCGCCGCCGATCCGCCGTCGCTGTAGACGGCTGTGGCCGTCCTCGCCACCTGATCGCAATCCGATCGTTATCTGGGTGAGGCATGCTGGTCAGCGCCCGCGCCGTCACCGCGGCTGGGCGACGTGCAGCGGAACGGCTCAGACGGAGGTGGGGTGCAATGGCGGCGGAGTACTCGAGTTTCGTAGCCATCGGCGACAGTTTCACCGAAGGGGTCGGCGACCCCGATCCGGGCGGCGACGGCTACCGCGGCTGGGCCGACCTGTTCGCCCTCCGCGCCGCCGAGCAGTGGCCCGCCCTGGCCTACGCCAACCTCGCGATCCGCGGGCGCCTCTTCGACCGCATCGTCGACGAGCAGGTCGTCCCCGCGATCAAGCAGAGCCCCGACCTCGTCTCGTTCGCCGCGGGCGGCAACGACGCGCTCCGCCCCGGCTTCAACCCGGTGCAGCTCTCCACCCGCGCCCACGAGGTCGTCCGCCTCCTCAAGGCCTCCGGCGCCGAGGTCGTGCTCTTCACCTGCGCCGACATCACCCCGCACATCCCCGGCATCGCGGTCCTGCGCAAGCGCTTCGTCGCCACCAACGACGCCTACAAGCGCGTCGCCAAGCGCCACAACGCGATCCTCGTGGACCTCTGGGCCGACAAGGCCTTCGAGGACCCGCGCCTGTGGTCCGAGGACCGGCTCCACCTCAACACGTACGGGCACCAGCGCGTCGCCCAGGACGTGTGCGAGGCCCTCGGCGTCGACCCCGACCCGGCCTGGGCCGAGCCCCTGCCGCACCTGCCCCGGCCGCGCCGCGAGATGAACGGCGTCCAGTGGGCGGGCAAGCACCTCGCCCCCTGGGTCAAGCGCCGCCTCACCGGCAAGTCCAGCGGCGACACGGTCGACCCCAAGCGCCCCGAACTGACCAAGGTGAAATGATGCCCCGCCCGATCCGAACCGAGGAACGCTGATGGCCCTGCTGTTCAAACTCCTGGCCGTCATGGTCATCATCCTGACCTGCGCCTTCTTCTTCGGCATCCTCTTCAAAAAGGGCCGCGGCAAGTAACCTCCGCACCGGGCGCGGGCGCCGGATCAGGCCGCCGCGTGCGGCTGGAAGTCGATGACGAGGTCCACTTCGAGGGCCGCTGCCAGGCGTTCGAGCAGCGGGATCGTCGGAGTGACGCCGCCGCCTTCGAGGCGCGAGAGCTGCGGCTGTGTCATGCCCGCTCTGGCCGCCAGTTCGACCTGGCTCAGGCCGAGTTCGCGCCGCCGGTCGTAGACCATCTTCCCGAGCAGGAATCCGCGCCGCGCGGCCTCGTATTCCTCGGAGTGCGAGCCGCTGCGGCGCCAAACCGTGTGTTCTTCCGATCTGCGCATCACATCTCCTCCTTGTCTCGATCGTAAACGGCGGTCGCGTGCGGATGCCGCGACTCGCACTCGACCTGCGCCCTTCGCCCAGCCAGGTGCGGACCTCCGGTTCGAGCTCGATCGAGAATCCTTCCTCCATGCATTCAACGGTATATACCATTGAAAGCATAACTCGGAAACGAAACGCCGGGGCGGGGTTTCATCTGTCGGCGCGACAGGGCATCATGGAGAACTGTGGGACTCCTCCAGCGTCTGTTGGGGCGCCGGGACACACCTGATTCAGTGCCAGATCCCGCCGCCCAACCTGAACCTGCCTCCGAGCCCGAGGCTGCGCCCGAACCGGTCGCTTCCTCTGGCGCCCTTGACGATGCCGCCCCCGAGAGCAGCCCGGCCCCCTCGCCGGACCCTGCGGAGGAGGACGACAGCATCGCTACCCAGGCGCCAGTCACCGGCCTGCGTCTCGTGCCCGCGCTCGAACCCGAGTACGAGTCGGAGCCCGAGCCCGCGGGCCCGGTCCTCACGGCCGTGCCGGATCTCGACGAGTCGGAGCACGACCCCGAACCGGACTTCGCACTAGACGCGGTGCCCGCGGGCGCTGCGGCACCGGAACCAGAGGCGGCGATCTTCGTGCCCGAGCGGCCCCGCCGCGAACTGCTCACATTGGACAAGCCCGTCCCGCCGCGCCCGCCGACGACCGGCCGCGACGAGATGATGCCGCGCATCGAGGACGACCAGTCCCTCGACATCGCCGGGTCGCCCCGCGCCGAACTGCGCGCCGCCGGGCTCGCCGTGCCGAAGATGCACCAGCTCGTGCGCCGCGGCGACACCGCCATGTGGGCCTTCGCCGTCCGGTCCTCCGAGGCCCTGCGCTGGTGGCTCGACATCCGCCAGGCCGCCGACCAGACCGGCTGGATGCCCGTCCTCCTCGGCTCGGCCGAGGAGTGGCGCGACAACGGCGAGGCGATCATCCACGAGGGCGACGACGAGCTCACCCGCGCCGACGAGATCAATGCGGCGGAGCTGCTGCACGACAAGGCCGCCGAGGCCGGGGAGCCCGCGCGCGGCGTCCCGATCCTGCCGCGCCGCGGCGACTCCGACTTCGCGACCCCGCACGAGCAGCACGGCCTGCTCGGGCTGGTCCGCACCGACGCGGGCTGGAAGATCCCTGCCATGTTCCCGTGGAAGGGCTCCACGAACTGGGAGCTGTACGGTGCCGAGCACGCCGCCGTCCTGCACGGCTGGCACCGCCGCTTCGAGGCCGAGCTGGTCGCCATGACGTATGACGTGATCGAGCTGTACGTGCCGCACCCGCCCAATGCCGAAGAGGCCCTTGCGGTTGCGAACGAGGTCTACGCCTACTGCCCTGATCTGCTCGATTCCGGAGTGCCGACTCTGGAGGACTTGGCGGAGCACATGATCAGGTCGAAGGCCTGGTACTTCCGCTGGACGTAACAGCGGTTGAGCATTGCGGGGGGGGGGGGGGGGGGGGGGGGGGGGGGGGGGGGGGGGAAAAGGAACCAGGCCCTTTTCTCTGCCGGGGGGTCTGCACGATGGAGGGGGAGC